>JAIEMN010000076.1 GCA_019752115.1 Gemmatimonadaceae bacterium | reverse complement strand
GCCGAGTACGAAGCGCAACAGCCGATGGCCGCGTAGTATCGATCCGACACGCGTCCACTTTTTCGGGGCAACTCCACAGTACGTATACGCCCCACGTATACGCTGTTAGCAGTTCAAGTCCCCACCCGCCCAATCCGCGGTTGATGCAACCGCCGCCCCCCCACGTACACCGTGAAGAGCACGAGCACGACACTCGCCCCGAGCGCGAACCACACACTCGGCCCGCTGGTGAGGCGCGCATCGCTCGCATCGGTGAACTCGGCGGCCACGGCAAGCATCCACTGACGCACGCTCAGGTACTGCAGCGCGGGGAAGGTGCCGCTGAGCACCCCCTCCCAGAAGATCACGTACACAAGCCCGCTCACGAGCGCGCGCCGCGTGAGCAGCGCCAGCGCGGTGAACAGTGCGGCGTACGTCGCGCCGCCGTAGAACACCGCGAGCGTGAAGGCACTCGTGATATGCTCCGGGTCTGATGAACCCACCGCGATCGCGCCGGTACCCCACACCGCAAAGGCCGACACCGCCCCCGTGAGGACGCTCGCGAAGAGCGTGCGCACCGCCACGATCCACCAGCGCGGGGTGGTGGTGGTCACGAGATAGAGAAGCGTCCCGTCATCGGCTTCAGCGCTGAAGGCGCTGGTCCCGAAGAGCAGCGCAATGAGCGGCGTGGCCAGTGCGCACACCAGTTCATCGTAGCGGCGCACCAGAAACTCCACCGGATCGCCACTCAACACGCCGCGACTGGCAAACACCACCGCAAAGAACATCGGCAGCAGCACCAGCACGCCGATGCCCAAGAGCAGCACCGGGCTGCGCGTGCGCGCCCAGGCGAGCTGCACCAGCACGCGCGCGGTGGCCGGAAACGACACGCGCCCGGCCGTCGGCGCAGCCCCGCGGGGCGTCGTGGCAGAAGCACTCATCGGTTCACCAGATACGCAAAGACGTGCTCGAGCGACTCATCGGTGGGCTGCACTTCCGTCAGCGTGACCTGCGCCGCCTGCGCGGCGCGCGCCACGAGGCGCGAGAACGCGGTGAAGTCGGTGGTACGCACCACCAGCGCCGTGCCCTCCACGTCCACCCCGATGACACTCGCGTCGCCCACGAGAGCCGGGGCCAGCGCGCGCACGTTGCTGGCCCGCACCCGCACCGTGTGCGGGCGATCGGTCATGAGGCGGCGCAGCGTGCGATGATCACCGCTGGCCGCCAACCGCCCCGACAGCACCACCAGAATGCGCGCGGCGACATCCTCGATCTCTTCCAGGATGTGACTCGACAGCAACACCGCCGTCCCTTCGGCGGCGCGCGCCTCGAGCAGCTGCATCATGTGCAGGCGCTGCCGCGGATCGAGGCCGTTGAACGGCTCGTCGAGCAGCAGCAGCGTGGGCTCATGCACCAGCGCCGCCGCGAGCTTCGTGCGCTGCCGCATGCCCTTCGAGAATCCACCGATGGCGCGATCGGCCGCCTCTTCGAGGTCCACCGTGGCAATGGCGCGCTTCGCGGCGTCCTTCACATCGCGGACACCGAGCAGCGTGGCGCGTGCCTCCACGAACTGGCGCGGCGTCAGCATGCCAGGCATCGCTTCGCGCTCCGGCACGAGCGCCACCTGGCGGAACACCTCGGGGCGTTCCACCGGCTCGGTGCCGTACACGCGCACAACGCCACTCGACGGGCGCACGAGCCCGGCCGCCAGCTGCAGCAGCGTGCTCTTGCCGGCGCCATTCGGCCCGAGCAGCCCGGTGATGCCGGCGTTCACGGTGGCGGAGATGTCGTTCACCGCCACGACATCGCCATACCAGTGCGACACGTTCTCGAAGACGAGCGGCGGCGCACTCATGCGTCCACCCGGCGCATGCGCCAGAAGAGCCCCGCCAGGCCGGCCGCACCCACCGCGAACTCCGTCAGCAGAAACGTCCACACCGGCGGCGGCGGATGCAGCTCGATGCCACGTGTCGTTTCGCCGAACAGAATGAACGCCACCGTGCGCATCCCTTCGATCTGGTCCACGTACGCCGCGATGTAGTATGACAGGCCTGCGAGGTCGCGCAGGGCCGACCCGATCGCAATGCAGACGAGAAACGACCCGATCACCGCCGCCGTCGCATACGCCCGGCGTGGTGAGAGGCTCGACAGAAACGCCCCCACATTGCCGATCACCCAGGCCATCGTGGTCGCGAGCAGCAGCACCGGCCCGATCCGGGGGCCCACGGTGGTGAACGCGGCCGCCGGATCTTTGGCGACGCCGATCTGTCCGATCCACAGCAACAGCAGCGGCGCCAACGCCACACACAGCACCGCACTGAACACCGACAGCCACCGCACGAACGCGTACTGCGATCGCGTCACGGTGCGCGTGAACATGAGCGGCAGCACGCGATGCTGCTGATCACGACTCATCAGCTCCGGCCCCTGGGCCGCCATGAACAGCACGAAGAGCAGCGTCTGCCCGGCGATCAGCGCCGCGTAGTTCACCGGCACCTGCCCGTTCGACGCGCCCGACGCCACCACACTCGCCAGGCTCGGCAACATCGTCACGATGAGCACGAACACCGGGATCGCCTTGGACTTGGCGGGCCGGCCGAGCCCGAAGAGCGCGCGGAACCCCTGCCAGAACAACGCGCGCCGCGCTTCGCGCACGCCAGCGCGTGGCCCTTCGTAGCGGCGATAGCCAAGGTCATGGATGACCGACCCACCCGCTGGTGTGGGCGTCGCGCGGCGCCCTGCGGTCGCGTCGCTCATGCGAACAACGCCTCCAGATGCCCACGCCGCCGCTCCAGCCGCAGCACCCCGGCATCGAGCGCCACCGCGGCATCCCGCACGACGTCATACGCCCGCTGCGCCGCCGCCTCGCCTTCCGGCAGCTCCACCAGCACGCGGTTGCGCTCCGCCCGCACGAGCAGCCCCGCAGCAGTCAGCTGCGCCGCGAGCGCCTCCGGATCGCCGTCGATCTCGATCATGAGCGTCCCGGTCTCGCCCGTGAGCGCCCCGAGGTCATCAGCGCGCACGAGCCGCCCGAAGTCGATCATCACGATGCGATCGCAGATGCGTTCGAGCTCGCCGAGCAGGTGCGAACTCACGAGCACCGAGATCCCGAACTCGCGCCCGGTGCGCACGATGAGCGCGAGCATCTCGTCGCGGCCAGCGGGGTCGAGCCCATTGGTGGGCTCGTCGAGAATGAGGACGCGCGGATCGTGCACGAGCGCCTGCGCGAGCTTCACGCGCTGCGCCATGCCGGTGGAGTAGCCGCCCATCGGGCGATAGCGCTCCTCGAACAGCCCCACATGCCGCAGCACTTCCGCGGATCGCTCGCGCGCCGCGGTGGCCGGCAAGCCGGAGAGCCGCGCCATGAACGTCACGAACTCCGTCGCGCTCATCTCGGGCGGCAGGCAGTCGTGTTCGGGCATGTAGCCCACCAGCGCGCGGATCGTGTCGCGCTCGCGCGTGACATCATGCCCCATCACGCTGGCGCTCCCGTCACTCGGCTCGACGAGCCCGAGGAGGATCTTCACGAACGTGCTCTTCCCCGCGCCGTTGGCGCCCACGAGGCCGGTGATGCCGGGCGCAATGTCCACCGTGAGCGCATCGAGCGCGGTCACGGCACCATAGCGTCGCGTCAGGGCACGGGCAGCAATCAGCGAGTCAGACAAGCGGAGCGGGTCGTGGGGTGTCGTGCCAACCTAACGATTCGCCTCTCCCAACGCGGCGCCCTGCGTTCGGTTTCAGAGGGGAGAGGCGTTGGTGCGCGTGGCGGCGGGTCACTGCCGGCTTCGGGGTGGTCTCCCGGGTTCGGAAACGCGTGCGCGTTCCGAAGCCGGGAGACCCACCCCTGTGCCGGCACTGTCCCGCCGCCACACGGAGGCCGGCGCTTCGCTGGGCGGCGCGGGAGGCGACGCGGGGAGCGCTCGCACATCCACGTGAACAGTGAGACCGAGTCGCATCGCGCTGCGCAGCAACCGATCCATCGACACCCGATCCACGCGCCCGCGTTTGAGGTCGCTCACGAGGCCGGCACTCATCTCGAGCCACGCCCCCGCCTCCGGCGCCGGCCAGCCGTCCACGGCCGCAACCAGCGCCGCCGCGATGGCCTGCTTCTGCCGGCGCATCTGCGCATCCACCTCCGCGTGAGCCATTCTCCGGAACATGCCGCAGCCTAGCACCGGAGCGAGCCCCACGTGTCATCATTCCGACGCGAAACCACTCCGCGTCCCCCGTCGCGCCCAGCGAAGCGCCGGCGCCATCCGACCATCTGACATCTGAGCGGTGAACGGTGCCCGCCCGGCCGGCGCCGGCGAGGCGATGCGAGGGGTGAGGTCTCCCGGCTTCGGAACGCGCAGCGTTTCCGAACCCGGGAGACTCCCCCGAGCAGCGGCTCGCCGGCGCCGAGCCGCCGCGCCAAACCCTCTACGCCGCGCCCGAAGCGTCGGCAGGTTCAGAGGCGTCCGGCTTCCCTACCGCCGCCGGCGAGCCATCAGCCGTCAGGGCGGGCAGCGTAACGCCCGCCTTGGCCGCGCGCCGCTCCAGCGTCTCGCGGTCCAGCAGCGAGCGGATGAGCGCATCCGCGTCGCGGTTCTGGAGGTATTTCCCCTTCTCCCAGCCGTCCACAATCCCCTTCGGCGTCCCGTAGATCAGCTCCGCAAACTGGGCCACCGAAAGCCCCAGTGACTCCCGGAGCTGCCGGATCGCCCGCGGGGCCAGGAGGTTGTGCTCCGCCCGGATCGACTCCGTCGCCGCCTTTTCGGCCGCGTCGCGCTGGTCGATGGTGCGCTGTTCATGTCCGCACTTCTCGCAGCGGTAGAACTCGCGCGTCACCTCGGCCGCCATGCCCGAGAGGCGCATGGTCACCGTTTCTGTCTGGAGGGCGTACCGGCCACCGCAGCCGCGGTGCAGGGAGCCATCGAGGGTCGAGAGACTCATCGGGTGGGGCTGGGGGAGGCGCCGAGTCGGCCAAAAGGCCGGGGCCCGGACCGGGCGTGTCCTCGGCGGCGCCTGAATCGTCCTATTGTCGCCAGAACCCTACTGGTCGCGCCACCCCTTGCCGGCCCTTGCCGCCCTATGTCCGACATCTGCCTCGTCCGCCAGCCGGTCTTCGGAAAGACCGGAGCCCTGATTGGCTACGAAATCCGGTTCAATGACGTCGAGGACGGACAGCACGCGTTTGCGCGCGCTTTCCTCAGCGGCAGCTTCGACCTCGTCCGCAACAAGATGCCCGCGTTCGTTCTGGCGACGCGCGAGCAGCTTGTGGAGGACGCGTTCCTGGTGGCTGAACCGGGTACCGCCATTGTCATGCTGCCGCGCGACCTCGAGGTCGATGACGCGGTGGTCGAGGCGGTGCACCGGTATCGCAACAACGGCGGGCTGATCGCCCTCGAAGACGCCGGCATCAATCCCTCGCCGGCCGAGGCGTTGCTGCCGCTCGTGAGCTGGGTGCGCGTCAACGCCCGCAGTGGCGATGCGGCGCTGATCGGCTCGATCTGCGACCGCGTCAAGCATAGCGGAGCCGCCAAGCCCGCGCAGCTCATTGCCTACAATGTCGAGGAGCTCGAGCAGTTCGAGGCCACCCTGCAGCGCGGCTTCGATGGCTTCCAGGGGAGTTTCTTCAGCCGCCCCGAGCCGCTGCCGACCGCTGAAATGCCGCAGAGCACGGTGGCCGCGATGCGCCTCATGGGGCTCGCGCGCGACCAGAACTGCAGCGATCGCCAGCTTGAAGATGTGATCGCCACCGATCCCGTGCTCACCTTCCAGCTGCTGCGCCTGGTGAACAGCGCCGCGCTGGGCGGACGGGGCGTGGCCTCGATCGGGCAGGCGCTGCGCCTCATTGGCCGCAACGCGTTCCTACGCTGGCTCGCCGTGGCCGTGGCCGCGACGCGCAAGAGCCGAACGGGCGTGGACCAGGAGCTGGTGCGTCAGGCCGTCGAACGCGGCCGTCTGCTCGAACAGCTCGTGGGCGGTGGCCGCGACAGCGGCACGCTGTTCCTCGTGGGGCTCTTCTCGCTGCTCGATGCCGTCTTCCGCATGCCGCTCGAAGAGATCCTCGAGCGCGTCGTGCTCAGCGACGAAGCCGTCACCGCGCTGTTGCAGCGCGAGGGCCCGTACGCCAACGCGATCATGTTCGCCGAAAGCTACGAGCTCGGCCTCTTCGAAAACGCGACCGAAATCGCGAAGGAGATGGGCGTCGATCCGGCGAAGATCAGCGAGTACTACACGAACGCCATCGTGTGGACCGCCGAAGCGCTCGGTGCGGCGATGGAGAGCCAGGACAAGGCGCCGGTGCGGAAGGCCGGGTAAGGCGCGCTACGAACCGAGATCGTCCGGGCGCTCCCAGCGCAGCCCGCGAAATCGCGCGAAGTCGGCATCGTCGCTCAACATGGTGCAGCCGTGCTCGAGTGCGAGCGCGGCGAGCCAGGCGTCGGCGACCAGATTGCCCGAGGCGTTGGTGTGCGCCACGAGATCGGTGAAGAGTGACCAATGGCGAGCACCGGGTGCGAGCGTCACCGCCGTTGGCGTGTCGCGCAGCGTCTGCACGAATCGAAGCGCATCCGAAACCGGCGTCGGTGGCCGGAAGATCTTGGGATGCGTCAGAATGCGCAGCGCGCCGGCATAGACCGGTTCGCAGAGGGCGAAGGGCTCTGGTCCGACCCGCAACCGATCCAGCGCCGCGCGCATCACCTCATGACGCGGCGCATCCGTCCGCATCGCCCCCACGAGCACGTTCACATCGACCAGATACATCGGCCGGTGTCAGAGATCGTCCATGCGATCGAGCAACGCGCTGGTGCTCGACAGATCCACCCCGGGCTGAAGCCCCTGGCCGCCGTAGGTGGGCAGCGGCTCCATCACCCGTCGGGCCGGTGCGCCGCGGCTCAGTTCATAACGGAGCGCGTCGGCCAGCAGCTGCGTGAACGTGCGTCCCGTTCGCGCCGCGTGCGCCTGCGCGCGCTCGAGGAGATCGTCGGGAAGGCGAACGGTCGTGCGCGTCATATCGTATGCTACCAATCTGACATACGATATGTCAACCGCTAACGCGCCGGCACCGCCGGCAGCTTCCGCACCGTCTGCGTATCGCTCGGTGCCAGCATCAGCGAGGGGTTCGTGAGCGGCGCGCCGGCGGTAATCGCCAGGCGCACCCGTTCCGCCTGTGTGGCATTCACGTCGAAGAGCACCGCAATCAGATTGGCGCTGCGAATCACTTCGCGCGGCGCCGAGGGCCACGCGCCGATCGTGTCGCCGCGTGGCGTGAGGCGGAAGGGATCGAGCCCCGCCGTGGCCGAGTGCAGCGCGGCGGAATCGGCGCCATAGAACACCACCATGCGCGCCTCTTTGCCAATGCGATAGCGCGTCCCCGGCGTTTTGAAGAACGGGACGCGCACGCTGTCGAGCACCTTGGCCACCATCCCCGCCTTGCTGATGCGGTCCTCGAGAGCGCACGGCTTCCACGTACCGTCGCGCGGGCAGGCCGCGTCACTGGGCGAAGACGGACGCGGAACGGGGGGCAGCGCCGCTGGTGTCGATGATGCGGCGGGCGTCGCGGCAGGCTCCTTGGCACCGCAGGCCGCTAGCGACCACGCCAGTGGGAGAGCGAGACACAATCCGGATATCCAGACGGGAATTCGGCGCATGTCGAAAGCTAGCACTCGCGAAACCCTCTGCGGCCGCCTTGCGTCCAATCAGGCATGCGACGCTTGCGTGCCGTCACCGCGCTCCTCGTGCTCACTGCCTGCGGCGGCCACGATGCCCCCACCGCGGCGCCCGCCGAGTATCCCACCGATCCGGCGCTCGCGCAGCTGGTGACGGATGATGTCGATCGCTACTGGCGCGCCTACGACGCCGGCGGCAAGAGCGGCAACAGCACCGCGTTTCAGCGGCGCTATCTCGACAGTGCCACGGCCGGCCTGCGCGAGTTCATCGGCTTGCGCCAGCTCACCGCCACCTCACTCGTGCAGGTCGCGACCGCGTACCCCGCGTATCTCGATGCACTGCACACGTGGTGGACCACGGCCAATCGCACCGCCGTGCTGAGCACCATCCGCGCGAACTACGCCACCATCAAGCAGCTCTATCCCAACGCCTTCTTCCCGCCCGTCACGCTCCTCGTGGGGCGCTACAGCACGGCCGGCACGGCGGGGACCAGCGGGCTGCTCGTGGGCTTCGAGTTCTTTGGCACCGACGCCAACGCACCGCTGGGCGCGCTCAACAGCTTCGCCCGCGACAACCAGAAGAGCTGGGCCACCGACCTCGCGCCACTCGTGGCGCACGAGCACACGCACTACCTCTCGCTGCGCGCCGGCGCCACTTCCGCCCGGAATGGCGCGCCGCTCTACGCGCGCGTGCTGCACGAAGGCGTGGCCGAGTTCATCGCCAGCCTGGTAGCCGGACAGCCCTCGTACCGCACGTTCTTCCGCACCTGGCAGGCCAACGAAGCCACCTATTTCGCGGAATTCCTGCAGGAGAAGGACGGCAGCGATGTGAGCCGCTGGCTCTACAACCAGGGGAGCACCACCGGCGGGCGGCCGGGTGACCTCGGCTACTTCATCGGCTTCCGGATCGCCCAGGCCTACTACAACCGGGCCGCGAATAAGGCGCAGGCGGTGCGGGAGCTGATCGAACTCCGAGATCCGGCCGGAATCCTCACTCAGAGCGGCTACGCCGGGGCCGGGCCGCCCATTCCATAACGGCGGTTCGGCTTTTCTTCGTTACACACCGATTCCCCACCCTGGTGTGTGACACTTCGTGCAATTTCAGCAGAAGATGCCGCGCATTCCAGCGCGTGGACATTGGATTCGGCTCCCAAATGGGCGATATTCCTGCACGCTGTGCACGAATCTGTGGGCGACACGGTCCGGACCCTTTCTCCAACCCGTCGCCTCCTCTCACTTCGCCCTGCTCATGGCCAACAACAACAATTCGCGCATCTCCGCCATGCGCGAGATCACGCACCGCCCGGTTCGCCTCACCAAGCGCCCGGAAGCCGATGGCGTGCAGCTCCCCACCAGCACCTGGTACGGCGTCAACACGTTTGGCATCCGCCAGATGCGCCAGAAGCTGCCCAAGGATGTCTACAAGAAGCTCGCGGCCTCCATCCGCCTCGGCAAAAAGCTCGACAGCGAGATCGCGCCGGTCGTGGCGCAGGTCATCAAGGAGTGGGCGATCAGCCATGGCGTCACGCACTTCACGCACTGGTTCCAGCCGCAGACGGGGCTCACGGCCGAAAAGCATGACGCCTTCCTGAACTTCGATGAGAACAACCTGCCCATCGAGTCGTTCTCGGGGGAGCAGCTCATTCAGTCGGAACCGGACGCCTCGTCGTTCCCGTCGGGCGGTCTCCGCGCGACGTGGGAAGCGCGCGGCTACACCGCGTGGAACCCGGCCTCGCCGGTGTTCATCAGCGAAACGGGTGGCGTGAAGTACCTCTGCATCCCGTCGGTCTTCATCGGCTACAACGGTGAGGCGCTCGACGAGATGACGCCGCTGCTCCGCAGCTCGGACATCCTCTCGCACAACGCCATGGAGCTCCTCGAGCTCATCGGCGACAAGGGCGTGCTCCGCGTGAACACCACGCTCGGTGTGGAGCAGGAGTTCTTCCTCATCGACCGCGCGCACTTTGCGCTCCGCCCCGACCTCGTGATGGGCAACCGCACGCTGGTGGGTGCGGCGCCGCCGCGTGGCCAGCAGCTCGAAGACCACTACTTCGGTGGCATCCCCGAGCGCGTCCAGGCGTGCATCAGCGAAGTCGAGCAGGAGCTCTACAAGCTCGGCGTGCCCATCGTCACGCGCCACAACGAAGTCGCACCGAGCCAGTTCGAAATGGCGCCGATCTTCGAGGACTCCGACATCGCGGTGGATCACAACCACCTCGTGATGAGCGTCCTGCGCAAGGTCGCGCTCCGTCACGGGCTGCAGGCCATCGTGCACGAGAAGCCCTTCGCCGGCATCAACGGCTCGGGCAAGCACTGCAACTGGTCGATGTCGATCACGTCCGACAACGAGCTCGCCGGCACGAACCTGCTCAAGCCGGGCAAGACGCCGCACCAGAACGTGCGCTTCCTGCTCTTCCTGGCCGCGGTGCTCAAGGGTGTGCACAAGCACGCCGGCCTGCTCCGCGCCGGTATTGCCACGTCGGGTAACGAACACCGCCTCGGCGCAAACGAAGCGCCGCCGGCCATCATCTCGGCGTTCCTCGGCTCGGGCCTCACGCAGGTCGTCGAAGACATCGCCGCCGGCAAGACGAGCCCGCGCAACGCCGAACAGGCGATGCTCAAGCTCGGCGTCGCCAAGCTCCCCGAAGTCGAGCAGGACAACACCGACCGCAACCGCACGTCGCCCTTTGCCTTCACCGGCGCCAAGTTCGAGTTCCGCGCCGTGGGCGGTGGGCAGAGCATCGCCTTCCCGGTGATGCTGCTGCAGGCCGCGGTGGCCGAAGCGATCGCCGACGTGACGGAAGAACTCCGCAAGGAGATGAAGGGCGAGAGCAGCACCGACGACGCGATCCTCAAGGTCGTGCGCAAGGCGTTCAAGGAGACCGCCGCGGTGCGCTTCGAAGGGAACAACTACTCCGACGAGTGGGTGGTGGAAGCGGCCAAGCGTGGCCTCCTCAACCTCCGCCGCACGCCGGAAGCCCTGGCGCAGCTCCTCACGGACGGCGCCAAGACGCTCTTCAAGAACACCGGCATCCTGACCGAGGTCGAACTCGAAAGCCGCTATCACGTGCGCATGGAGCGGTACATCAAGGACATCCTCATCGAGCTGCACACGCTGCAGCAGATGGTGGACACGCAGGTGCTGCCGGCGTCGTACGCGTACCTCGGCCAGCTCGCCGGCTCGGCCGGTCAGGGCGCGGCCGCGGGCATCAACATGCAGCCGGTGGTGGACGCCGCCAACGGCGTGTCGAAGCTCATCGCCACGCTGCAGAAGAAGAAGGCGGAGCTCGCCAAGGTGATCGCCAAGGCCGAGCACATGCACGACGACATCGGCGGGCAGGCGCAGTATCTCACCACCATCAGCTGCGAGACGATGGGCGAAGTGCGCGACGCCTGCGACGCGCTCGAGCTCGCCGTGGCCGATGACTGCTGGCCGCTGCCGCGCTACCGGGAGATGCTCTTCCCGGTGTAAGGGCGGCGCAGTTGCTGGCGTTCACGACGGCGGAAGCGAGTTGGCTTCCGCCGTCGTGCGTTTGGCGCCATCGTCACGGGACATGCGCCCTCTCCTCCGTGCCCTCGTGGCCGCCAGTCTGGCGGCCCTCGCCGCCTGCCGGGCTCCGCTGCACTCCGGCCGCCGCGACACGACCGCGCCGCTGCGCGTCATGACCTTCAACCTGCGCTACGACAATCCCGGTGACGGCGTGAACGCCTGGCCAAATCGCCGCGATGGGGTGGGCGCCCTGCTCCGCTTCCACGGCGCGGATGTCATCGGCGTGCAGGAAGCCCTGCAGCGACAGCTCGAGGACCTCGATGTGCGACTCCCGGGCTTTGCGCGCGTGGGCGTGGGGCGCGCCGACGGCAAGACCGGCGGCGAGTTCAGCGCGATCTACTACCGCACCAGCCGCATCGCGCTCGTCGACAGCGGGACGTTCTGGCTCTCCACCACACCGGAGGTCGTGGCCAGCAAGGGCTGGGATGCGGCCCTTGAGCGGATCGCGACGTGGTCCCACTTCCGCGACCGCGCGTCGGGCTGTCGCTGGCTGCAGCTGAACACGCACTTCGATCACATGGGCGAGAACGCCCGGATCGAGAGCGCACGCCTGATCCGGCGCCGCCTGGCCACCCTCGCCCACGGGCAACCGATCATCATGACCGGTGACTTGAACGCCGATCCCACAAGCGCGCCGTACCGCGTCCTCACGAGCGAGGTCATCGCCGATGGCGCTGCGCCGCTGCGCGACGCGTTCGTGGTGAGTCGCAGCGGCCACTACGGTCCCGCGTCAAGCTGGAACGCCTTCACCGCGATCGAGCCCGGCCGACGCATCGATTACGTCCTGGTCTCGGAGCCCATCGCGGTGCTGCGTCACGCCGCCCTCACCGATCGCCTAGAGAATCGCTTCCCCTCCGACCATCTCCCCGTCGTCGCCGACCTCACGTCAATCTGCCCTCACTGACCCCCGCTCGTCCCGCCGTCCAGCTCCCGTAGTCCAGCTTCCGCCGTTCAGGCTTCCGCAGTACCGGCGTCCGCCCGCCATTTGCGTTCTCCGCATTTCCGCTGCATGCTCTTCACATCACCCACGTGAGGGGTCTGCCTGGCCACCACTGATTTCGGCGCCGTCATCGCGAACATCGTGCGCGAGTGGGACGGCATCGAAGAGCGCCCGCACCGCTTTGGCGGCGTCGAGTTCCGACTGGGAACCCGCGAAGTCGGGCATGTGCATGTAGGTGGCGTCGCCGATCTGCTGGTGAGTGTGCGCATGCGACGCGATCTCGTCGCCGCCGGTCGCGCTGCGGCGCATCACACCCTGCCGCAGTCGGGGTGGATCAGCTTCCGCCTTCGCAGCGAGCATGATGTCCCCGCTGCGGTGGAACTCTTTCGCATGAACTACGAGCGCCTGCGCGGCGGCGTGGTGCCGCGCATCACCTCCGGCATCGTGCGCCGGTCGAGTACCATGCTCGGCGATAACACCGTCGACGATCTACCGGCGTAGGGCTCCGCGGCGTTAGCGCGCGAACGCGCGCCGCCGCCAATCAGCCGCCCACGCGCTCGGACACCGGCGCCGCCGGAATCGCGACCTGGCCTTGCTTGGGGGCCATGAGCTGCGTGACAAAGCGCTGCCCTTCGGAAATGCGCTCAACCTGTTCGGCCATGGCATCGATCGCCTGCTCCATGCGCTCGAGGCGCTGCGCGCTTTCGAGGATCTGCGGCGCCGGCTTCGGGGCCCCGAGGCGGCGGAACATCGTGCGCCCAATGGCGATCGCCATCGGCAGCCCGATCGCGATCGTGCCCACGATGGAGATGGCCGTGATCTGCCCGCTCGACAGCTGCCCCGGTGGCAACGTCGGATTGTCTGACGACGACGTCTCGGCGCCCAGACTCAGCGGCGCGTTGGCGATCAGGCGGCTGTTGACCTCGATGTCCTTCTCGATCTGCAGAATCCGCTGGTCCAGTTCGCGGATGCGATTCTCCACGCCAGTCCGCGCAACACCCTCGGGGTTCTTTTGCAGCTCACGGACCAGACTCGACCGGCGGTTGGTGACGTTCGAGAGCTGGTTGGAGAGGAGGTCCCGACGTTCCCGCAGGGCCGCCAGATCGGCCGCGGTCTTGGGGGCGTCGAACACGATCTGACCGGTGCCGATGTCGGCCCCCGTCACCACCCCCGGCGGTTGGGGCGGCGTGGGTGCGACAGCGGGCTGGTCCGCGGCGTTAGTTTGCAGAAGCGGCATACTGGAACTTACGCATCCGCGGCCGAACCGGTTACACCCGGTCGGTTCCCTGTTCACCGCCTTTCGCATGACCACCAGCGCCCACCCCGTCACGCCGCTTGCCGAAATCGACGGCCTGCTCGAGCAGGTCGTTGCCTGGCGCCGTCACCTCCACATGCACCCCGAGGTGGCGTTCCACGAGGTCGAGACGTCCCGGTTCATCGCCGAGACGCTCTCCGCGATCCCCGGGCTGATCGTGACCCGTCCCACAGCGACGAGTGTCCTCGCAGTGCTCGCCACGGGGCGGCCGGGCCCCACGGTGGCGGTGCGCGCCGACATCGACGCGCTGCCGATTCTTGAAGAGAACGACGTCAGCTATCGCTCGACCCGCGACGGCGCGATGCACGCCTGCGGGCACGACGGACATACTGCGATTGTGCTGGGGCTCGCCACGCTGCTCGCGCGGCATCGCGACGCACTGCAGGGCGAGGTGCGCTTCATCTTCCAGCACGCCGAAGAGCTCGCGCCCGGTGGCGCCGAAGAGCTCGTGCAGGCGGGCGTGATGACGGGGGTGGAGCAGGTGATCGGGCTTCATCTCTGGGCGTCGCTCGAGACCGGCAAGATCGGCATCATCAGCGGGCCGGCGATGGCGGCCCCCGACAACTTTCAGTGCCACATCATCGGGCGGGGCGGTCACGCCGCCATTCCGCAGGATTGCGTGGATCCGATCGCCATCGGCGCGCAGGTCGTGAGCGCGCTGCAGCAGGTCGTCTCCCGCGGCGTCGATCCGCTCGATCCGGTCGTGCTGAGCGTCACGCAGTTCATTGCCGGGACCGCGATGAACGTCATTCCGAACAGCGCCTACCTCGCGGGCACCGTGCGCACCTTCGACGCAACGCTCCGCACGACGGTGCCGGCGCAGATGGAGCGCGTCATCGCCGGCGTCACGAGCGCCTTCGGGGCGACGTACGACTTCACCTATGAGCACGGCTATCGCCCGGTCGTGAACGACGTCGCCCTGGCCGCGCGCCTCAGTGACGTGGTGCGCCGCACCTTCGCCAGCGACACGTTGGTCGAGCTTCGCCCGACGATGGGCGGCGAAGATTTCTCCGCCTATCAGCAGAAGGCGCCGGGCGTCTTTGCCTTTGTGGGCGCGGGCAACGTGGCGGGGGGCATCGTGCATCCGCATCATCATCCCAGGTTCCAGATCGACGAGCGCTCGCTCGCCATCGGGCTGCGCTATCTCGCGGCAGCCACGCTGGACCTGCTGCAGACCGCCTGAGCGTGCGCTGGCATCGCTTGTTGGCGCTGATTCCGGCGGCCGCACTCCTCGGCGCACCGTGGATTGCCGATCGCGTGGAACCCAAGCTCGCGGGGATGCCCTTCCTGCTCGCCTGGATCGTGGCGTGGGTACTGCTCGCGTCCGTCACGATGGGGATCATCGGCTGGTTGGACGGGCGCGCGGAGCGCGGTCACTAGCCGCATGACGCCGGCGGCGGTGGCACTCGGCATTCTGGCAGCCACCCTGCTGCTGGCCTTCGGCATTGCCTGGCGTGCCCGTGGCGCCACGAGCCTCGAAGAGTGGACGGTCGGCAGCCGCGGGTTCGGCGCCGTGCTCGTGTTCGTGCTCATGGCCGGCGAGATCTACACCACCTTCACCTTCCTCGGGGGGAGCGGGTGGGCCTACGGCCGCGGCGCGCCGGCGTTCTACATCCTCGCGTACCCCACGGTGGCGTACCTGAGCTCGTACTTTCTGCTCCCCGCAATCTGGGAGCGCGGTACGCGCTGGCGTGTGCTGACGCAGCCGGAGTACTTCGCGCGCGCGTACGACAGTCCACTGCTCGGCCATGTCGTGGCCCTCGTGGGAAGCGCGGCCCTCGTCGCGTATCTGGTGCTGCAGCTCAAGGGGCTGGGCATCATCGTCGCGGAGACGAGCTACGGCGCCATCGGCGCGTCCACCGCGATCGTCATCGGGCTCACCCTGGTGGTGCTCTATGTGATGCTCGCCGGTGTCCGCGGCTCCGCGCTCACGGCCGCGCTCAAAGACATGCTGGTGCTGGTCAGCGTCATCGGACTGGGCATCGCGCTCCCGGCGCGGCTGCATGGTGGCATCGCGCCGATGCTCGAGCGTCTCGTGACCGAGCGCCCCACCTTTCTCACGCTCGGCGATACGGGACTCTCACGCACCTGGTTCGCCAGCACGACGCTCCTCACCGCGCTCGGCTTCTATCTCTGGCCGCACACCTTCGGCTCGCTGTTCACCGCGCGCGATGCCCGCGTCTTTCGGCGCAACGCGATGATCATGCCGCTGTATCAGGTGGTCCTGCTGTTCGTGTTCTTCGTGGGCTTCGCGGCCACGCTGTCCATGCCCGGCCTGAGCGGCACCGACGCGGATCTCGCGCTGCTGCGCATCACGCGCCGGGAGTACGGCCCGT
Organism: Gemmatimonadaceae bacterium; assembly: GCA_019752115.1. Lineage (NCBI taxonomy): Bacteria > Pseudomonadati > Gemmatimonadota > Gemmatimonadia > Gemmatimonadales > Gemmatimonadaceae > Gemmatimonadaceae bacterium. Next base: position 655 of record JAIEMN010000076.1, on the reverse strand, counting down.
GGATCGTGGGCATCGTGGGCGCCGCCGGCGCCCTCACCGCGCTCGTACCGGCGTCGATCATCCTCACGACGACGGCCACCGTGCTCGCGCGACTCCGGCAGGCCCGTGCTGGCGACGCCACGCAGGGGATGCGCACCGCCCGCCTCATGGTCCCGGTCGTCGCCGCCATCGCGCTCGCCTTCACCTTCCGCGGCGGCTCCACCATCGTGGCGCTGCTGCTGATGGCGTACAGCCTCGTCACGCAGCTCGCGCCGGCACTGTTCGCCTCGCTCTGGTTCCCCGGCCGCATCTCCGCCTCTGGCGCCATCGCCGGCATCCTCCTCGGCGAGTGCGTCGTCGCGTTCGTGACGCTCACGAACGTGGACCTCGCGACGTTCTTCCCGCTCTGGCCACGCTGGATCACCGACACCAACATCGGCTTCCTCGCGCTGCTCGTGAATACGGCGACGATGATGCTGGTCAGTGCGGGGTCGGCCAAGTCGGCGCATTCGGCACGATCGCTTAACTGATCACATCCAAGACGTTCGAGGGATCCAAGGCACACGGGTACGTCGATATCCGGCTCATGCCTTGGACCGCTCGGATGTCTTCTATGAGAAAGGCCAACTAGTCAAGGCCACCGTGGTGGCCTCGCGGCTGGGTCCTGCGCGAGAAT
>JAIEMN010000075.1 GCA_019752115.1 Gemmatimonadaceae bacterium | reverse complement strand
CTACCGCACCCAAGCGGCTCCTGCGGAGCGCTTGGCACTCAATTAACCGAGTCTCCTCCAAACCCGGGGCGGTTCAAATCCGCGTCGGTCGACCGGTTGGACCGAGTAATCGGAGCTCCGTCGTTGCGCCCGACACCAATTCCCCGTCCTCTGCGGGTCTGGATTGCAGCGGTATGCGTATGCCAAGTACTAACAGAATCGTGCCAATCGCAATGAGGAAGATCCACATCAGGTAGCTCTGTCCGATGGGTCGCTTCCTCTGTCGCCGCACCGCCTTCTGTACAAACCAGCCGACTGCCGTGACGGGAGCCGTCGCCAACCAGGCCGCTGGCGTCTGGAGCCAAAGCGGAAGCTGGAGGTCGCCGGTTTGCAGTGTCTGACGGCCAAACCACAGCAGGAACAGCGCGAGGCCAAGGCCGGCAAACAGCACAATGGGGACGTCGATGAGATCGAGGTCCGTCTTCAGCGTCAGTGCGCTGCGCCAGCTCGCGGTCTCTCTCACCGGCCCGCGAACGGTAGGCGGCACCTCGTCCGTTGCGGCCAGCGCGTTCTCCGTGGTCGCGGATTTTCGTTGTCGTTGCGGAACCGGATCAGTCATGAAGTCAGCGAAGGAGTCAAGGTGCCGCAAGCTCGACAGGCGCCTTCTACGCTCAACGCGATAGTCCAGAGTGCTGAGTGACGATGTTACATCGAAAACACTGAAGCGTCGCCCGGGGCGGCGGTCGGTGGAAGCGAATGGTCGGCCCAATAGTTTCTTAATCGGCCTTACGGAGAGGGGACGCCCTGCGGGAACCGCCTCGGCGGCGATGTGCAGATCAGATGGCCGTCAAGATCCTTCATCCTCAACTTAAAAAGATCCTTTGCCGACAACTGTCAGCGAATGCTCCGAAACCGCACCACGGCTTCTCTGAATCGGCACACGTACGGCCAGCTGGGAAGGTTGTTGAGAGGCTGGTCAAGGTAAGGAGTGCCGCAGAATGCAGGGGATCTCATCGTGTGTATGCACTGATACGACGCTGCTTCTCTATTGGCCGTGATGAGTAGCCGACGCCGGCTGAGACTGGCGGATGAAGCTGCGTCCACACAGAGGGCAACCAAGCGCGCGTGGATCTCGACAAAGCGGGCGTAGTCTCTGCCTCACGGGATCACTCGAAGAACGATTGGCATCTCCTCGACCGCTTCGGCATCGGTTGCCCGTATCTCAACGCCATGGTCCTGAGTCGGCACGGACATGAGCGCCAGCAGGATATCGTTGCGGACCACGAGCTGCGCAAAGCGTTCCGGCTTTACGATAACGGTGACGTCCGCATCTTCCACCCGTTGCCCATGGGCAGCGAGCCTAAGCGGCTGCTTTGCCTCCGGCCAGAGCACGCCAATGGCCGAGATGTTGACGAGCGCCTGCGACGCGGACGGAGACAGCGCGAGGGCGAGGAATGCTGCTTGGTGTTGGCCAGAGAAGTAGGGTAGGCGCCCCGCCGCCGCCTCGGCGAGATCGCGTAGGCGATACAGACACCGCTTCGGCGCGCGCGATGGATGCGGAATGCGGTGATGTAACACATCGTCCACAAAACGGAGCCAAACGTCCTCGGCGGCTCGCCGGACCTGCCGACGGTACACTGGCCCCAGCGCCTCGATGCTCTCGGACCACGACCGGATCTGATCGGTCCTGAGCGTGGCGCACGGCGCCGATGGGACGGTTGCGCCCTCAGCGCGAGCGTCGGAAGAATCCCTGACGCTTATGGCGTCGCCGGCTTCGCGTTCAGGAATCGTCGCGTGAGACGGATGCGGAACAATCATGGTAACCTCGATACGAGGGGGTGCGGAGGGGTAGGTCGTCCATAGCCTAGCGGTGCTGTGCACCTTCGCCGTTCAGCGCTGCGGCCCAGGCGCCGGGGGCCGTGTCGAGCGGACGGACGGCGCTTTACGACCGGCGGCCGGCGCTCACACGGCCTAGACTCCCAACATGCCTCCTTTGAGTTCCCCCGCTTCCGCCGCGCGCGGCTTCTATCTCGGTGTGTTCTTCGGCCGGCCCGGAAGTGACGCCTCTCGCTGGGCCGACCTCGAGAAGGAACTCGTCGCGTTGGCGACGTCGCTGAATGCCACCCTAGCGTATCAGGGTCCCGGGGGAGCTCCCTGCTTTGAACGAAGTGTGATCCTCTCGACGGCGTCAGCGTACTGCCTGGATCGGCTGGAAAGATTCGTCGCCGTGCGCTTCCCCGTCGGCCCAGACTCCCTCTTGCCGCACGGAAGACTCGAATCGTGGCCGCCAGCGGTCGCGCTCGCCCTGAGCGAGGAGGAGTTTCAGCATGCAGTGGCGCGCGAAGGGAGTATGCGACTCCGAGTTGAACCGGTCTTGGTCGCAGACTTTTCAGCCTTGCTTGAGGCGCGACGCGCAGACGCAGGAGCTCCGCCGCTCCGATCACCACGGTGAGGGTGACGGAGCGTCCGTGCCACGCGGACTCCGGAGTCTGTGCCCTCCAGGGAAGGAAGTGGCTCGAGGCAGGTGCCGAACACGGCACGTTCAGCGTCCGTCCCACCTGCGTCTCCCAACGGCAGCCCAATGTCGGGACCCTTAATGGCCCAGCGGCGTTGGGTGTGTCGAAACTCAGTCCGTGTGACGCAGTCGTCGAGAACGCCTATGACTACCAGCCGCTGTACGATGGGTGAGTGGGACCTTCGCAACTGGCGAGTAGTAGGCCCCAATGACTCTTCGACATCAGATGGACTATCCGCACTATCCTTCACAGCTAACGTTCGGAGATTTCCTACCTGCGAACGCATGGCTCAAAAGCGTTGAACTTTCAGTTCCGCCTGGGGTGGGCTGGCTGTACGTCAGGTCGATGTCGCATTGCGTGAAGTACCTATGTAAGTCGAGCTTCAATGTATCGACGTCTGTACGGTACGGATTGTCCGCATAGATCACGGCCAGCAATGCTGGATTACAATTTCGGCCCCAGCCGACAGGAGGCTCATGAGAAGGCGCGGATTCGATGATCTAGAGCCTGAGCAGACGAGCCCGGCCTTATGGCTCTGTCGACAGCGCGACGACGCGTGAATGGACCGCATCGCGGCTGTCACGGCGCCGGAAAGCGTTAGAGAATGTCACCTGCGACGGCGGCGGCTCCGTCGGCGCCTTGTAACGCATCATCGTACGTCTCGGGCGTATTGCGGGAGCCTTGACAGATTGAAACTTCGGCTCCACCATAGCGAGAGACTGAAGCTTGAAATCGATCATTCGAATTTGCAAAAGTGTATAACACAAGAAAGCTATGTTGAGATCAGAAATTCAGGCGTTCTTACTGAGCGCGCTATGCGCGTTTGATCTTCGAGCTCAGCGTATTGAGCTTAAGAATTCTAGCTTTGAACTCGCGCGAGACTCGCTCGGGACGCTCCCCGCTAGTTGGATCGCTGGGCCAGGCGCCAGTTTGGTCTCTTCGAAAGCCCGACTAGGCGCGCGAAGCTTGCGAATCAGTCCGCTCGGCAACGATTCAGTCGTAGCTGTGGTCCAAACGTTTCGCGCCGACGCCTACGTCGGTCAGACTGTTGAGCTCAGCGGCGACATCGAGGTTCAGCAGCTCAGCGGGTGGGCCGGTCTTTGGATTCGAATCGATGGCAAGACTCGTACGCTTGCCGTAGACAACATGGAAAAGACAGGTCCAAGGGGCACCAAGAAGTGGACACGATATACCGCTCGAGCCCCAATCCCCATCGGCGCCGAGCGAATTATGGTGGGAGCGCTACACGTGGGGCGGGGCGTAAGCTGGTTTGACAATCTTGACCTTCAGATCTGTGCCTTGGGACCATCGTGCTGAGAGTTAGTCGGAATCAACGGACGAACCTAGTCTCGCAGAACTCACATGAGACTGGACGGGTGCGGATCGAGCTACGCGCCATATTCCCTCTGCGAGGCTCAAACCTCCGGCGATGGCGCAAAGAATCGCGAGGGTCGCGTTCGCCATCGGAAATCTGTCGAGCACTGATGGAACGAGCGTCATCCCCTTAAGACGCGCAATGACCAGACTGTTCCAGAACGCGTGAAGTGCCGTGGCGACTAGCATTGAGTCAAACCGAATGCGCAGCGTGCCCCAAAAAACTCCGAGGATCACCGGAATGAGCACCATGCCAAGCGACGGATACCAAAAGTGTAGAGAGCCAAACATCAGTGCCGAGACGAGCACCGCTGCGCGACTACCAATCATCTCGCGCAATCCTGAAAGCACCCAACCACGAAAGCATAGCTCCTCGATGTACGGTGCGGCTACTACCGCGTAAAAGATGGGACCGATGCTTCCCAGCTGAAGTCGCGCGATAACAAAGTTCGCTCCTGCCCACCGCCTTAGCTCCGCCGACGTGAGGCCACGAAAGAGCAACTCACAAAGAAGAAGCATGGAGAGGCACGTTGGCGCTAAAGATGCCACCAGCCGCCCGTACCACTGCAACTTTGCGCCCACCGAGCGTTCCGTAGTGGCGGCCGACCACCACTTCGCTTGCCGATTGAGATAGCTGCAGGCCGCGACAGTACCGAGCGACCACGAAATGCTCCACGGAGTGCTAAGTACAAAAGCCGGCGCCGCGACAATCCCGAAGAAGAGCGCGCCAAACACCCCAATTGCGATGGACGAGAATGCATCTGGTCGAGCGCTGGTCATCTTTGAATGGGGCTGAAGCCACGTGAGGCACCCGAAAAGTCGTTGGATAATCCCACTGCTCACGCGGCGGCACCGAGTTCGCGTACCCTTGCAGGTACAGCAATCTGACTGCGCCGCGTGTTCGCTGTGGATGATTCTGGACTTTTACTTCGAGAACGCGCCACTGGATGTGCTGCGGACATCTTTAGGTGTAGGTCGTTCAGGAACGTCCGCCCACAGAATATGCGAGGTCGCCCACGAACGAGCGTTTTCCGCCATCGGTTACGCTACAACGCTCGACGAACTCACTCAAGTACGACTGCCTTGTATAATCCACTGGCAAGACCACCACTTTCTCGTCCTCGAGAGGATCTCTCCGGCACGCTATCGCCTCGTGGATCCGACGCTCGGACGATTCGAAGTAGATCGACCGACGATGGAGCGGTCATATTCGGGCACCGCGCTGGAAATTACTCCCAAAGCGCCTAGAAGTGCGATTCCGCCACTTATCAATGCGCTCAGACGGAGTTTGCGCGCAGTTTGTCGCGAGGCGCCGTTCGCGTTGTGTCACGTAGCCGGTTTCATCCTGATAGCTCGGCAATTGAACGGGAGCGGAGACCGGACGAATGCCCCAACTTCAGGTCTCCCCATCCTGCTTGCCGTCATACTCCTCGTCGGAGCGTCAGCGGCGATTCGCGAACGGTGGATGTACCAGCGGGGTCAAGCGAAGAGCGTCGATCTCGTACGGAGCGCCGTTCGGCGTCTCTATGAGATGTCATTCGAAGATGCCTCGGCAGTCCCTGTCGACACTATCACCACGGTCGCACGCATTCCGCTGCATGTGGCGGACAACACACTGAGGCTAAATCTACAGAACAGACTCATAATTGCGATGGCCTTTCTGGGTTACTTGACGTGGATGGACCCGCGAGCTGCTTTGGTGGTTGTCACAATCTGTGGCCTCTCAGCAATTCTTGAAGCAGCATCTGCGTCAGCTCCCGTCAAGCGGAGCGCCAATCGGACCGGCGCTGACTCCGCGCAACTATCGCTTGATCTTCAGTCGCTACGTTCGTTCGTGTCGCCCGAGGAGCTAACACGCGCCGCGATAGGCACCCTCCCTGATATGCACGACAACGAGAAAGTTGTCGTTTGCTCAGCGACGGTTGAGGCCGTTGCGTCGTTGCTCTCAGTACTCGTAGCTCCTCTCATTCTCGCTCTTCCAGCACGGGAACAGGCGACCGAGTCATCTGGATGGGTTGGCGCAACGATCTTGATCGCGCTCGGAGCGGCGTCGAGTCTTCGCTATGTTTGCCGCGGAGCGCTTCAAGCATACTCTGCTCCAAAGCGGGTCGACGCGGAGCAGGTAACGCGGAGTGAGCGCAACGCACCAACCGGAACTATTGAACACAGCGATAATGAGCGGGTGCTCAGCAATTGGAAGCGTAACGAGAGCCAGCGAAACGCGGTTCACGGTATACGACTGGAAAACGTCGATGTCACTTATCGGGGAGTAGCGAAGCCGGTTCTAAGTGGTGTAACTGCCACCATAGCATCGAATTCGGTGAATGTGATCGTTGGGCGTGCTGGAACCGGAAAGACGACACTTGCTCGTGTTATTTCGGGCGCTCAGGTACCAAGCTCGGGCGTGATCGCCGACGCCGAATCTGCCGCGTCCCTAACAGTGCACAGCCTTAGATCCTTGGTGGCCGTGGCGTCTCACGAGATGCGCTTGGCCGGAGCAGTCTCCGACGAGGTGCTTTCGTACACACCCCAGCAATGTTGTGAGGACCAGGAAGAGTGCGTCCATCCCGCGATCACTGTTGGCGCAGCACACGGCGGTGATAGTCGACATTCAGTCTTCAATGAGCAAGGGCAAGGCTGGGGTCACTCGCTCTCGTCAGGCGGGCGGCGTGACACGGACCGAGCGCTAATCGCGCGCGCATTGATGGCCGACCGACCAATCATCGTCCTCGATAGCGTTGATGCAGCAATGGATGACGAGGAGCTTGAACGCATGCTTGGTCGACTCAAGTCAATCGGGCGGACGGTTGTCGTCCTAACAGCGGACGAGCAGAGAGCGAGTGCGCTCTCGGGCGTGAGCCTTTGGCGGCTCGAGCACGGTCTGCTCACGTGCACAACATCTACTACAGGACCACGCACCACCCGCGGAGAGGGAAGCGAAAGTGTATCGAATGGATAGAATGCGGTCAGAGGAATTCGATGAGTATCGAAGCGAGGCTCAAGAGCGTTTTGCACGACAAGGTGTCGAATCGGGCGCCTGGTCCTTCGAGCAGGGATTACGAATCTCTGAGTCGCTGTTCGCGAGCCTCTTACCGCAAGGATCGCTGTCGGCCGGGCAAGATTTGTGGGTATTCCGACGCGCGGATAGCCAGGAGCCCGTAGGTCGGGCGTGGGTAGGAGAAGTACAACGCTATCGCGACGCGGAGCGAATCGTACTCGACTTCGTGCTACTCGCGAGGCACCGGAGGACTGGAATTGGCGCCCGCCTGCTAAGCGCACTTCTGGACGAGTATCGACAGCGCGGTTGTAAAGCGATTCGATGCAACGTGTTTGGGAGCAATGCTGAGGCATCGCGTCTCGCCTTGCATGTGGGCTTCCGTCTCTCGCACGCGGAGTACGTATGCGAGCTGTAGCGTCGCGTGTACAGCTCGAAGGTGTGATCGGAGCGCGTCATGTACCGACGCTGCTGATGGCCGTGCTTGCGCTCCTAATGCTCGGATGCACAGACGCGCAACGAGAAAGGCGCGACGGCACAACGTCAGCCGCTCCCGTACGACGCTCTGATACGATAGGAGTGACCGTAGAGACAATCCTCGGCGAAACAGCATCTAGCAATAATGAGGAGCTCTCGCGTGTCGTCGCGGCAAAGCAAGACGCCGACGGTCGTGTCTTTGTACTCGACCAGGCGCCCCCGCGGATCCTGGTGTTTACCAGGGACGGCCGTTTTGAGCGTCAGGTAGGCCGCCCCGGGAACGGCCCCGGAGAGCTCGGTATCGGTTCCGCAGGACTGCTTACCCAGGACTCCCTTCTGATCGTGCCTGACCTGAACAGAAGTGCGCTTCAGTTCTTCGAGAAGACAGGGCGATTAGCCCGACAGCTTCAAATCGCGCCCGCTGTTGGTGTCACTCTCGGTTGGCAGGCCGCACCGAATCTCGCGGAGGCCTTCCAAGCGGTCCAGTCGGTAAGCGATATGGACACTGCAGGCATAACCCGCGTGGCGATTCTTAGAAGATCTCTAAGCTCGGGCGCTGTCGTCGATACGCCTGTAGCCCGGTCGGCTCGCAGCTCCGTGCGCATTGCCGACGGAATTCCAAACTTTACGCTGTTTACTCCGGAGTTCTCATGGGCGCTGCTACCTGACGGTAGCGTCGTTTATGCGACCGGCGAAGCGTGTCATCTTGAGGTCGCCGCAAAGGGAAGGTCGCTACGACGACTTGAGCGGAGCTGTCAAACACGCCAGACAACACGCAGTGAACGTGACTCAGCTTCGAAGCTATTCGCCGCTGCGCTTCGGCTACAGCGCACGCCAGAGGCACTCGCACAGACTCTGCTGCGTCGCTTGCAGTTTGCACCGGTTCAGCCAGTTATCATTTCATTGCTCACCACTGGTGATACCGTATTCGTTGAACGTGGCGATCAATCGGCTACGACCTTTCTTCGCCAATCGCCGGCAATGCAAGTAAACTTTCGACGATCACGCACATGGGAAGTGATCACGGCGTCCGGAAATGTGCTCGGCGTAGTGCAGTTCCCGGTTGGAATAGTCCCGCTGCACGTGCGTGGGAACAAGGTTCTCGCGTCGAGCATGACGGAGGACGGAGTAGAACAGCTGGTTGTCCTTAAGTTGGCCTATTAGGTCGCAATTGATCGAAGTGCATCATCCGAAGATTACAGGGATCCAATGGCTAGATCTATAGAGAGCGCCCCTCTGGCGCGGCGAGACGAAGCGCAGCAAGCCGTTGATCGAATTGCAGATGACATTTGGAAGCTCATTAGTCCACCGGCTGGAGTCGCCGTGGACAGAGTAGCTGATGTTTCAGTAGGTCGAGGGCTAGCTGGCTTCTTGGTTCTTTACGCGTACCTATCGGAGCGACGAGAAGATTGCCGGGAGCGAGTTTACGTTCTTGCGGACCGTCTGCTCGATGCACTTGCCGAACAAGAAAGTGAGTTCAATCTGTTCGGGGGCTGCATTGGCGTCGGCTGGACGTTCGCACATCTCCAGAACGAATTTCCCTCACTTGGTCTCAATATTGATCTTGCCGAGCTCGACGATCTCGTTGTTCAGGTGCTAGCGGATCGCGCGGACGAGTTGCGCTACGACCTCATTTCCGGACTAGTCGGTCTCGGAGTTTACGGTCTCGAGAGAGGCGTGGCGGGCCGCGCTCGCGATGTCGTTGCATGCGTCGTTAAGTGTTTAGAGGACCGCGCTGAGAAGTCTGGCGAGTGCGTTACGTGGCGCACGCCAGTTGGACACCTCGCACTGGACTCGAGAGCGCTAAATCCGCGGGGGCTGTACGATGTAGGGGTAGCCCATGGAATTCCGGGGATTCTAGCATTCCTCGCATCTGCGAAAGAGTCTGGCGTAATCAGGCGGGGAACTACCACCTTGCTCGCCGAGGCCACACTGAGTCTGCTCCGAATGTGCGAAATCGCCGGCGTCGTTGAGATGCCGTACATCATCAGTGAGACGGAAGCTCCGCGCCTCTCGCGAATGGCGTGGTGCTACGGCTCGCCCGGCGTGTCGACCGCACTTCTGAGAGTGGCAAAGGCGATTGGACGAGAGGACATTCGATCTACTGCAATCGAGATGGCCAATCGGAGTGCGAGTACGCCAACGTCCATATCAGGGGTGAGGGATGCGGGTCTCTGTCATGGTGCAACGGGAGTTGCGCATCTGTTCAATCGCGCCGCGTCCTTTGAGCCGCAATTTATTGCTGGCCGATCCGCCTCACTGAAGTGGCTTGAGCACGCCCTCGCAATGCGGGTGCGGCACGGAGGCATTGGTGGGTTCTTCAGTCTTAAGGCCGAATCTGGTCTAGTAGCATCGCCCGGATTTCTCGAAGGCGCTGCGGGTGTGGCACTTGCATTGGAAGCTGCGGTAAGTCAAAGAGATCCTGCTTGGGATCGCGTGCTGCTTATGTCATCACCGCCGGAGCGCAAAAGTGAATAGCTCGAAAATGAACATAGGTGCAGATCGCGATGGTTCCCGGCAACTGATACGTCACGCCGGCTTTTTCGTCATGCGCGCGCCCCTTCTCCCGCTTGAAGCGCTCCGACGCTATGACTATTGGCGGCATACTGAGAACGTCAACGAGGCAGCCCCATCATTCAGGCCGCGAGAAGACGCGCCATTCGCGATGACGCCAGAATCTCTCACGAGCCTTGAGTCCGAGGCAATATATCTGGCTTCGCCGTCATTACATGAGAGAGCCTCAGTGATTGAGCTAAATGCAGAGCAGTCAACGGCTCATTCGCTCGCATTAACGCTTCAGAAGTATCGAGTTCGGATGGGATCGCGAGCCACTCCATTCGGTCTATTTGCCGCGTGTTCGCTAGGCACGATTGGAATAGATAGCAGCCTGAAGGATTGCTACAGCGATCAGCTTCGTCGAAGAACGAGACTTGATCATGCGGCGCTGGTCGAGATCGCAAATACACTTCTGCTCGACAATGAGGTTGGGCCTCTAATCAAACTCCGCCCGAATACAAGCGTGACAAGAGTCGCTGATTCCTTGCACGTTACGAAGCGAGAGCGAGCCGGTAGGCGCTATCAATACCATTTGATAGTCGTGGACGACAGTGATGCGTTGCAGGAGGCACTTTCGCTTGCGGGGCGGGGCGCTTCGCGTATCGAATGCGTCCGCCATTTTGTCGCGCAGGGGTACAATCCGTCAGAGGCCGAATCGTTTGTCGATGAGCTTATTGAGCAGCAAGTCTTGGTTTCGGAGCTGGAGCCGTCCGTTTGCACTTTCGATGGCTTGGGCACTCTGCGTCTGAAGGTGCAAGAGCGGGCTCCGAAGTCGAAAGTGTGTATCGCACTTGGCGAGATGCATCAAATGCTTCTGCAGTTCGATGCGAGTGTTGGCGTGCGACCTCCGGCGACATATGAAGTGCTTGCTGAACGAGTACGTGATCTCGCAAAGCGAGATCTTGGAAGCGGAGTATTCCAGGTTGATAGCTTTCGCTCGGCGTCTCTGACGCTTTCAGATCGGCTTGCTGAGGCGATCCTGGACGGTGCCGCGCTTCTCCGAAGGCTGAGTGTCTCCGAGAATGTGCTTGAGGCGTTTCGTGATGCCTTTCGACTGCGATACGAGCAACGCGAAGTTCCGCTACTTGAGGCATTGGATCCTGAAGTCGGCTTGGATTTTTCGAGCATCGGCGCGGGGGGATCGCATAGTAGCCAACGCCGTGCTCGGACGCTGTCGGAACGAGACGCCGTACTTCACCGACTAATTCTCGACGCCAAAGTGAGCGCAACCAATGTCGTAGACTTGAACGAAGCAGCAATCGAAGCGCTCGCCGCGACAAGTCATCCGTCGGCGTTCCCTCCGAGCTTCATTATCAACGTGAGTTTGCTGGGCGCCGCTAGTGTGAACGACTCGGAGTGGAAGATCGTGTGGAATGGTGGTGGCGGCGCAAGTGCAGCGTCTATGATCGGGAGATTCTGTGATCTGGATGGAGAACTTCATTCGTCCGTGAGGGATCTACTGGCCGAGGAAGAGCGCGCCAACCCGACGTGTATCGAGGCCGAGATCGTGCATCTGCCTCAGGACCGCATTGGGAACGTCATGACGAGGCCCTCCCTTCGCGAGTTCGAGATCGAGTATCTCGGTAGATCGGAGGCCCCGCGTGATCGCGTACTGACCCCCGACGATCTCGTTCTTTACGTTCGGGACGGGCGGCTTCGCCTTCGCTCTCGTCGTCTGAACCGCGAGGTACTACCGCGCCTGTCCTGCGCGCACAATTTCATGCATGAGACGAACCTCCCAGTTTATCAACTGCTTTGTCTCTTGCAGCGACAAGGTGTTCAGTCGACGCTGCGCTGGGACTGGGGGGCTTTCGCCAGTAGCTCGTGGCTGCCGCGCGTTCAACACGGCCAGCTAGTGCTCGCGCGAGCCAGGTGGATCGTACGGCACGAGGAGGTGATTGGTTCCGGTGCGTACGCTTCTTCGAATTTGGTCGAGCTCGTTCGACTCTGGCGGACCACTCAGAACATTCCGAGGTTCGTCAACATCGTTGACGGAGATCTTGAGCTTCTCTGCGACTTGGAATCGAAGGCCGGTGTCCATTTGTTCATTACTGAATTGCGTTCAAGCTCCGTGCTGACATTGATGGAGTGGTTGGCTGAAGGGCCTACTGACGTGCCGCTGACTGGAGACGGTCACTACGCGAGCGAGATAGTCCTACCGGTGCTCTTCTCAGGTGAGGCAGCATCTCCTGCTTCGTTCGTGTCGCATGACATACCCGGGTCGCGCGCTCCGTCGAGACGTTCCACGGAGGAGCAGTCCGGAAGCGGAGTGGCGCGACGACTTCCTCCCGGGGGGGATTGGTTGTACCTCAAGCTTTACTGCGGAGCCGGTCGGTTTGAGCGCGTTCTCGAGTCTTTTGAGCAGCGAGTCATCCGGTCGCTCAATGAAACAGGCGCACTATCGTGCTGGTTCTTTCTGCGATATGCAGATCCAGACAGTCACCTCCGAATTCGACTGGCTCGATCAGAGCGCGCGTCCGCGGCAGATCTGTTTGCCGCGGCATCGCAGTGGAGTCTAGAACGTGTGAAGAACGGAGATCCCTTGCGCGTGCAGATCGACACGTACGAGCGGGAGATTGAGCGATACGGAGGGCCCGAGGCGATGCTATTGGCTGAGCAGCTTTTCTGCGTAGACAGCGAGTTCATTGTAAAATTTGTGCGAGCGCAGTCAATTGGGCGTGGAGGGGAGTACCCTGCGCTAGCCGGCGTGCTCACGATAGACACAATGCTCGACGCGTTCGCTATGACAGTAGATGATCGACGAGATCTATTGGCGCCCGTCGGAATGTCTCACAATCAGCGTCGGACGCTCGAAGGAAAGCATCGGGCATATCGTACTGTGGTCAGCCGGAGCCTTACCAATCGAAATTGTGAGACGCGCAAAAACGTGCAAGCTGCGCTTGGCGAATTTCGTACCCAACTCATTCCGATTGCCTCACAGTTGCGACAGTTGTTGCACCAGAGTCGCATTAGTGTTTCGTGGGCGTCACTTCTGCGCTCATTTATTCACATGCACATAAATCGGCTATATGCGACCGAGCATTCCACCGTTGAGCAAGAAGTATGCTTTCTGCTTTGGCGTGAATATGCAACTAGGATTTGGCGGAGAGAGGCCAATAGCGAAGTGGAAGGGCCAACCTAAGACACTGGAGAATGGATGATGATCGAAAAGAGCGAGCGGAGACTGAAGCTGTCGCACCAAACGCTGCGAAGGCTAGATCGCGACGCGCTTCGTCAGGTAAACGGCGGAATCACAATCTTAGTGACTGCGCTCGAGTGTACCCAGCATACATGCCAGAGCGACTGCGTCACCGAGTGCCGTGGGCAGGGTTTCACGTGCGGTCGAACGTGTACGTTGGAAGAGTGAAGGCGGTCTGACGTGGTAGTGTAGGTTCGTATGCCTCTCTCCGCTGCTGTTAGTTCTCTACGTAAGACGTCGCGTTCCCGCCAACGCATCCGGATCCCCCTTCTGATAGAGGTGGTGTTGCGCTCTTGCCAGAGCCTTTCGATTATTGATGAACAAGAAGATGGTTCTGCCAAGAGTCGCTGGTGTGCTCTTAACGTACGCACACTGCCAATAAATTCACGCCAGGGATCCGGCTGCCGCATCACTCTGAATATCGCGGTACGGCAGAGGCTCGCTATGCGCCCTTAACTGACGGAGTTGCAAGACGGATTTGGATGCGCACGCTTAGCTTGGAGCAGATCGCATAGGTGTTCCGGCAAGCGCCGAGCAGCACGTAAATCCTAGATAATGGCCGCTTGTCCGGGCACGAGTTGGGTCCAACCCATTCATTGAGCAGGCGAGCACAGGAGTCTCCTTGCTTCCGGTAGAGCTTGTAGTGACGCTCACCCCGTCGACTGCCTTGATCCTAGACTCGGTAAGAATTTCCTTCAGCTCGGTGCCTTCGCGACCTATACGTTGCAGTCCCGTCCCCCGCCATAAATTGGGGCGGCGCAACTAGCGCTTTGGGACCGACGCCACACAACGCCTCCGCGGTGGGTTCGACGGCGCCGTTCCCTCTCACCTCATCCGCGGCGTGAGCACGTTTTGTTCACCGATAACCTTCATGCCCCTCGCTCTTCCACACGCGCGACTTCGGCGCTGGCTGCTGGCAACTGACGCGACGGGCCCTCGCGGCTTTGAGGGCTTAATGCAGGCGACGCTCCAGGCGCTGACGGGGGTACCGCTCCGCTTGGCGCAATCAGGCGCGCAGTTCGGACGCGATGCGAGTTCGGCCCTGAGTGCTGGCTTCGGGATTGCGATGGAGGCCAAACGGTACGACCGCGCGCCGAGCCTGCAAGTGGTAGCTGGCAAGGCAATCCTGGGCGGCCATGCTTTGAGCGGTTCCGTTGATCTTTGGGTACTCGGCGCCACAGCCGAAATCGGCGATGACGTGGTTCGGAAGACGGAAGAGGTGCTTGAGCAACGGGGCATCAGCTTGCTGGTCCTTGATTGGAGTGAGCAGGCCGTGCCTCGGCTGGCGGCCTTGCTCGCCATCGTGCCCGAGGCCACCTGCGCGTGGTGGGAGACGGCGCAGCCGATTACGCTTGTGGCAGATGTGGCCGCGGTGTTAGCCGACATTCGCGCCCATCCAGCTTTCTCGTCAGTCGCCGCGCGCATCCAAGCCGAATGCGCTGAGCCGCTCATGGGGCTGGGCACGCTGCGCCGCTCCGCCGACGCCTGGCTGCGCGCGCGTCTTGTCTCTGCTCGCGCCTCCAAGCGGAGCTTCGGGCAAGTGGTCGCCGTGTCACCCGAAGGTCCGTCCCTCGTCGGCCGCCCAGCGCTGCAGCAACACCTCGAGAATGCTGTCGCACACGCGGCGGCCGCCGGCGTTGCCGCCCAGAACCTCACCGCTGTTGGCGGCGGCATCGACACCAGCACGGACACGTCGCCGACGGTGGTCGTCATCGTGGGTGATGAGGGGACGGGGAAGTCGTGGCTCATGTTGCGTTGGTGGGCGCAGCAAGAGACGGCCCCCATCCTGATTTTCATCGCTGGCCGCCGCGCCCATGTCGTCGCCGAGGTGGGGCCGGCGCATCCCCTTCGCGCACTGGCGCGCCTGCTGGCGGAACAGGAAGCGCGCGACGATCCGACGCGCATCGAGCAGTGGTATCGGCGGCTCCATCGGTGGGCGACGCGCGGGCCGTCGCCGGTGCCGCGCTTCCTCATCGTGTTGGATGGGCTTAACGAACATCCGTTCGTGCCGTGGGCCGATCTCGTTCCCGCCTATGCGGATGCGGCACGCGCGCTCGGCGGCGTGCTTGTCGTCACGGCGCGGCCGACGTACTGGGCGGACGTGCGGCGGCGACTGGGTGACGACATTACCGTGCATGAGGTCGAGGTGCCCGAGTTCACGGACACGGAGCTCGACGAGCTGTTGGCGAACGCCCGCGTGGACCGGGAGCAGATCTCCGGTCCGTTGCGCGCCTTCCTGCGCACGCCGCGCGTCGCGGCTGTGGCCCTCCGACTCCTCGACCGTTTGGCGCTTGATCCTTCGGAGCTCACCCGGGAACGGCTCCTCCTCGAGTACTGGCAGCAGCGCGAGCACGAGCGCGGCGGGTTGCTGGCCCATAGCGACGCCGACTTCGCGGACTTGCTCGCCTCCCATGCGAGGGCGTGGCGCACTGACGCGGTGCCCTTCTCGTTAGATGCGTGGGCGACACACAGCGGCTTAGCGGCGCGCGCGGGCATCGAGCGGGTACGCGACGATGTGTTTGAGATTGCGGAAGGGCGGTTCTTGGTCCCGGATCTCGAACGGCGGAACGCGTATCGATTCCGCGCGGATGCGTTACCCTTCGCCCTGGGGTTGCTGCTGATGCGCGACGTGCGTGAGGCGGCCGCCGCGCCGAGTGCGTCCGCCGCTTCCCTCGACGAAGCTATCGACACGGCACTCGCGCCTATCCACGGGTTTGATGAGGTTGGTGACATCCTGGCGGCGGCTATCGGACTTGCCTGTCTCGAGCGCGGGTATCCGACGAGCGCCCGACGCGCACTCGTGCGGGCGTGGCCGACGCTGCAGAATACCGGCCGGGCCGCCATCGGCATGCTGGCCTCGTACGTCCCGGTTGATCCAGACCACTTTTGGGACGTGCTCGAGGACGAGACTTCGACCGACCGGTGGACCCTGTCGGATCGGCACGCACTTCTCCGCGCAATACTCGCCGTGCAGGACTCCCCGCGCGTCCGTGCGGCAATCGACGCCCGCGTGCCGCAGTGGCTCGCGCGGTGGTCGGACGTGAGCGCGTGGGGAGAGGTACCGCGCGGGACCACACTGCTCACGATGAGCGAACGGGTGCACGTGACGACGCGGACTGTCCCCGTCCATGCTGCCGATGCGGCGTTTCTTCACCGCGCAGCAGTCATGCTGCTTTCCCATCGTCCGTTGGCGCCGCTCGCCCCAGCCTTTGTGAGTTGGGCCCTCGCCGACCTGGTGGGCGCGGATCGCTATAGCGCCGTGGACGACGTGCGGTGGTTACTGCTGCTCAACGAATGCGATCCCGCAGCCTGTGCGGTCGCCATTGTCAACGAGATCCGAGCAGTCATCTCCGACGACACCCGCGCGTCCGAACCCGTGCGCCGCGTGTTTACGTGGCTGCTTCGCACGCTCAGCGACGCGACCAGCACCCAGTGGGCCGAGCGAATCGACCCCGATGCGGAGCGCCGACTGGCGCGCTCCGCCGCGCGCGCCACCAATGCAGATCCGATGGACCCGCACGCCGAGGCAGGTCTGGGCGTGGAAGAGCTCGCGGAAGAGATCGCGCGGCTGCCAGAGCGCGATCTGTGGGCGTATGGTCAAGTCACGCAGGAGGACCAGCGGCTTGAGGATGCCGTGCCGGTGCTCGCGCGATTCGCGCCCGACCGGCTCGTCGATGTGCTGCGCGCGATCCTGCGCAGCGCTCGGGACCGCGATGGCACTGGCTTGTACTATCTCGCCTTCCAGCTCCCGTGGCTGGCCCCGCTCATCGACGCTGTGACGGCCGCCGCGCTGCGGGACACGCTCCAGCAACTGCACGCAGGCGCCGTTCACTTCGAGGGCGACGCTGACGGCCGCAGTCGCAACTTTGTGCTCGCGCAGTTCACCAGCGTGGGAATGCTCCACCAGGAAGGGGGCGAACAACTGGCGCTGTTGCACGCACTTCCGGACAACTTTCCGCTCTTTACGGCGTTGTTGTCCTTTTCGCAGCCGCTGCCCTCCGCGGTCCTCGACCACTTTCTGCAGCATGGCTCCGCGGCACACCGACGATGGACGCTCTTCGCGGCGGGCGCTCGCCCATTCGTCGTGAGCCCCGTGAGCCGCGCGCGTCTCGTCGCCGATCTCGCGGCCGATGATGTTGAGACCGTGGCGATGGCTGCACATGCGAGCCGTGCCGCTGCCGATCCGGCCGTCGATGCGGCGTTGCTGCAGCGTGCTGCGGACCCACACGGGCTAATCTATCGCCACCCCAATGATGACCGTCTCATCAACGCCGTCGCCGCGGCCGTGCATCGCAATCCGACCGTCAACACGCTCGCGCTGCTCCGTGTCGACGTGCTGCCGATGGCGTCGTATGCGTTCGGGGCACCTGGCGTGTCGGCGTTCGACTGCGCCATGCATGCGCTCCTCGCGCGCCATAGTCCAACCTCTACCGACGCCGCCGCAGTGCACAGCGGCGTGATCATCGGCGGCGGCGTCTCGGATTGGCAGGATGCGGAACGTCGACTCCTCGAGTTCCCGCGGGCGACGGCGCTCGGCGGATTTGTGCAGCGGCACCCGGAGACGGTTCGAGCGTGGTGTAAGGCCATGATGGAGGAGGGATCCACGCTTGCGTGGATGCACTTGGCGCCCTTCGTCGCGACACTGGCGGGCGCCCTCGCGCCGATGGAGCCAGCGCTTGCGGTGGCGCTGCTCACGCGTGCGCTGGGCGAGCAGCCGCTCCGGCGAGTAACCATCGACGGGGTTGACGTTACGTTGCGCGCATGCTTCGCAGAGGCGCCCGCGCTCCGTGCGTTGCAGAACTCTTTATTCGTTCGCTGCATGACCGATGCGGAGCTGGAAGAGGTACTCCGCGCCGCCGAGGCGGCCGGCGCGGACCAGCAACTGGACGACCTCTGCGACGCATGGCTCGCCGCTGGGACACCGGTCGCCATCGCGCGCGCACTGACGATCACCGGCCTGCGCGCGCAGGACGCGAACGAGCATGACCCGCTCGCCCGCGTCTGGGGCGGTCTCCTTGGAGAAGTGGCGCGGGCCGCGCAAAGCGCGCGCGAGTGCAATCGTCGGATGGTGACGTGGCTCGAGCGATCCAGTGCGGCGGCGTCGTCGGTGGATGTCTGGCGCTACGCCACGTTAGGGGAGCGCTTAGCCGACTCGCGTGTGCGCGATGTATGGCGCGGACTCGACGCATCGCGGTCGTTGACGTTCGACCAGTTTGCTCCGGACATTTACGAGCGCTTTCTCACCCGGGCCAAGCGTCGTACCGAGGAGCGTCGAAGCACTCTTTTCGGGTTGCCGGCGCCTGCCGAGGACCTTCGCCGCGCGCTGCGCGGATAGCGCGGGCGCACGACCGCGACTCGAACAAGCAGCATCGTGCGCGAGGGCGCGATCAACAGCGCGACGCTCCATAGCGGATCGCGGGCGCTGCGCGAGCACCGGTGCCGGCCGTAGGACACGACGTCACACGCCGCCGAGCGCGCGTGCAGCTGAGGGCACGTCGTGCCCTCAAATCCTATGAATGGCGACATACATGCGGTACGGGGCATTCCGAGCCACAGGATGTCTCGCGAGTGTTCCGTAACGTCGAGAATGGCCGCTGTCAACACGGTATCGAGCAGGAAGTACGTACCCATAGCAGGTACGCTCATTGCGGAGGCAAGGTGCCCCGGCGCATGCGCAAGGGCGAACAGTGCGGCTAGCACGACCGCAGCAAGCCGACCGTCCCATCTCCACCGAAGCTGGACTAGCAAGGATGCGAGCGCGGCGCCCTCGAAAAGCCCGACCGCGAACGACGACAATCGCGCATCCGCTCTTGCCCTCACGAGCACAGCAGGCAAGCGCGCCAGTTCACCGCGCATGCCGAGGAAGATCACGACGGTAAAGAGCGCTGCGGTCGATCCGACGCTCAGCTTGAGCCACCGGCGATCCTGCTCTGAGGGCTAGCGATACAAGGAGAACGGCACATCCGCCGTCACGTCGACGTGACGGCGGCGGACGCAGCTTGTCGACCTCAAGATGCCCGGCGCGCTCGAGGCGCTCGACGACATCCCGCGGTCGGTCGACGGTGGCCAGCTCGCCGCTGGCTAGGCGATCCACAGCCTACCGGTGCCGCGCGCCTTGGCCGCTTCGCGCCGCCGTTCAGGCACGAGGCGCCCTGCACCGTGCCTCGCGTCGGGTGGCGAAGTATCACCGGCAGCCGGCGCCCACATGGCCTAGACTGCCACTATGCCTCCTCTGAATAGCCCCTCTGCCGCCGCGCGCGGCTTCTATCTCGGCGTGTTCTTCGGCCGGGCCGGACGTACTGCCTCTCGCTGGACAAGGTTTGAGAGTGAGCTCATCGCGTTGGCCCGGTCGCTCCACGCCACAATTGCATATCAGGGTCCCGGGGGCGCCCCGTGCTTCGAACGAACTGTCATCCTCGCCACGGTGTCGGCGGGCGCCATTGACCGACTGGAGAGCTTCGTTGCTGCGCATCGCCCTCTCGGTTCTGACTCAGACGAGCAGCACACGAGCTCCGCCGAGTGGCCGCCGGTGGTCGCGCTCGCCATGAGCGAAGAGCAGTTCGCCCGCGCAGTGTCGTGCGGCGGGGCGTTCCCGATTCACGTGGAACCTGTCTTGATCGCAGACTTTTCAGCGCTACTTGACGCACGACGCGCAGCTGCCGAGGCTCAGCGGACTCCGACAACCCCTTAGCCGCGATGTGGTGGTCAAACCATGACTTGTAGTTCCGTCGCTTCCATCAACAGTCGTGAACCGATGGTCCGCTCATTCGGAATGCACTTGACGGCGACCCGCGCCACCCCGGATCTGTATTCGAGTGACCCAC
Source organism: Gemmatimonadaceae bacterium (assembly GCA_019752115.1). Lineage (NCBI taxonomy): Bacteria > Pseudomonadati > Gemmatimonadota > Gemmatimonadia > Gemmatimonadales > Gemmatimonadaceae > Gemmatimonadaceae bacterium. The sequence continues at coordinate 8,342 of JAIEMN010000075.1, read as the reverse complement.
TCCACAGCACGAGCAGCCGTCTCGGACATTCGCGCAAAGGAGATTGCTACGACGCAGGTGCGGCAGACTGGACTCATCGCAAGAGGCATTGCCTCCTCCAATGCCACAGATTCTACGCAGGCCTCCGGGCCTCACGGAATCGCTCGAAGGACGATAGGCATCTCCTCGACCTCTTCGGGGTCGGTCACCTGTATCTCAATGCCATGGCCCTGAGTCGGCACGGACACGAGCGCCAGCAGGATATCGTTGCGGACCATGAGCTGCGCGAAGCGTTCGGGCTTTACGATGACGGTGACGTCCGCATCTTCCACCCGTTGCCCATGGGCAGCGAGCCTAAGCGGCTGCTTTACCTCCGGCCGGAGCACTCCAATGGCCGAGATGTTGACGAGCGCCTGCGACGCGAACGGAGACAGCGCAAGGGCGACGAAGGGTACCTGGTTTGGGCCAGAGAAGTAGGGCAGGCGCCCCGCCGCCTCCTCGGCGAGATCGCGTAGGCGATACAGGCATCGCTTCGGCGCACGCGAGGCGGAGGGAATGCGGTGATGTAGAACATCGTCAGAGAATCGGGCCCAAACCTGCTCTGCCGCGAGCGTGACATGCCGCTGGTAGTCCGCCCTGAGCGCCTCGACGCTGGTCTTCCACGTCAGCAGTGGATCCGCCCTATCAGGAGACAAGGACGGCGTCGGGGCAGCCTCCATCCCCTCATATTGGGGAGAAATCCCCGAACTACTCGGAGCTGAGTCGGCCCTGTCCACCTGCAGGGAGCCTCGAAGCGGATGCGAAGTGATCACGTGACTAACTCAGTGGGAGAGGGGGGGACTTGCCTTGGCTGGTAGCCTAATAGCCTTGCGCACCTTCGCCTTCCCGCATGATGTCGCGGGAGTCGTGAACTGCCCTCTCGGTGCAGCGGGCTAGCGAAACTCGAGGTCCGAAGGCCCCTCGCCGCCATCGATGGCCGACGTCGCCAACGGCCTGACAGCGGACCACCGGGAAGTCCTAGGTCCGCCGCCGGGGTAGAGTCGCAAGCAAACCGCGTCAAGTACGACTGTCGGGCACGTTTGTCGACCTCAGATATGACTCTCCATTGGGTACGTCATATGCGACGGTCCACTCGGCTCCGGCCCGAGCGCCTCCGAGGTGGCGCTCTAGGAGAGCACGAAGACCGCCGTGACAGAAGAAACCGGCGCCGTCGGGACTGCAAGAGCTTCGGCGGGCGAGCTCGAAGCCCCCGTGCGGCCTCGGGACTAACCAGCTTCGGGTTCGGGGGGCGGCCTGAGACGGACGCGCTGGTGCGCTTGTCCAGCTGAATCGGTGTGCAGGGCCGGTTACAAAATGTCAGGCCTTTCAGACCGCGAATCGGCGGCCAGTTTTCTACCGGATCGTCTCGCTGATGCCATCAATGAAAAAAACGCCGTAAGAGCGGAGGGGCGATGGAGGCGCTGCTGGTGACGTATGAACAAAAAATACTGGGCCATCCTCTGCCGATTGGTTCAAGTACGTGTAGCGCGTTCCGTGGGCTGAGCTCTAGGAGTCCTCATACGCGCGACGTACAGATGCAGCAGCAACGGATGTGCGAGATCGTAGCTCGATTCAAACGATCACGTGGACGTGATCACGTTGAGAAAGTCGTACGCCGGATGAGGACCACCAGATGAATACGACTGGCTCAAGAACCGCCTTCAATAGCCCCCTTGCGAGGAACGATTGATCTCGTCGACGGCGCCGTGCCGAGCTTAGTGGGTGACCGGGGTGTCGGAACAACGCAGGTCGGCTCCGTGAGCACGGCTGCCTCAACACCGCCGCACCATTCGCTCGATTCCGGTAGGGGCCCGGGTTTCTTCTGGGCGAGGCGGCACGTGCCTGCCAGAGTGTACTGTAACACGACTGGCCGTGTAAAAACCACAGTGGTACAGTTCAAAAATCATGTATATCAATCTTTTAGCGAGTACTGTAACAAAATGTATTGCCGATGGCGTGCGCACGGTACATACTACGACATGCCTGATCCTGTCGAAGTCATCGTCAATCTTGCGCGTCTCGGCCTGCGAGGCGACCCCGAGGGGGTTCGTCTGTACGTGCGACGCCTGCTCCGTCATATCGCCCAAGCGGAGGACCAAGTTGACCTTCGCGTCCAGCTCGGGCGGCTCCTTGTCGCCCCCGAGGTCGCGGGGGGCGGCCTGCGGAGCGCTATCCGGTCGCCTGTCGATCCATCGACCTTTCAATCGTTGCTGCGCGTCGAAGACGTGGGTACCGCAGAGATGCCGGTGCTCGAGCCTGAGGTACAGCGTGCACTGCTACACGTCGTCCATGAGCACCGAGAGCGCGAACAACTCGTGCGGGCAGGACTAGAGCCGACGCGCTCTGTCTTGCTTGTCGGCCCTCCTGGTGTAGGGAAGACAATGAGTGCCCGATTCCTTGCGCGCGAACTCGGGCTCCCGCTCCTAACACTCGATTTGGCCGCCGTCATGTCGAGCTACCTCGGAAAGACCGGACAGAACCTGCGCGCCGTATTAGATCATGCACGTGCACAACCCTGCGTACTCTTCCTCGACGAATTCGACGCGCTCGCGAAGCGTCGTGACGATCCGAGTGACATCGGTGAGCTCAAGCGCATCGTGAACGTCCTCCTACTCGAAATTGAGCAGTGGCCATCACATGGCTTGTTGCTCGCCGCGACTAACCATCCTGAGATCCTTGACCGCGCCGTCGAGCGCCGTTTCGGCCGCGTCGTCGCGCTCCCGGTCCCGTCGGAAGCGACGCGCCGGGCGCTCGTGCTCTCGGTATTTCCTTCGGCCGCCGTGCCCAGCGGCGCTCCGGCACGGAACGATGACCTCGTGGGGGGAGCACCTATCACGGTGCAGCCCACTCCCCAGTCCGAATCCGCCGCGCGACGGCACCCATCCCGCTCGCTCGTGGACGCGCTGGCGGTGGAGTTGACCGTCGCGCTTTTGGACGGACAGTCATCCTCTGCCATTGTGCGGTATCTCACGGAGGTCCGTCGCGAGGCCATTCTCAGCGGCGCGGATCCGCACTCCGTCTTATTGCGACGCGCCCAAGCGCGCCTCAAACACCCGCAGGCGCGCACGACGACACGCGCGGAGGTGCCCGGTGTCGGCGCCGGGCGAATGGCGGGGGAGGCGGACCGGCACATCCACGAGGCGGCCCTTTACGCCCGCCAGCGCACCGGCGTCGCGCTGGTGCGGGAGCACGGGCAATCATATCGTGCCGCCGCGAAGGCCGTTGGGCTCTCCCATATGACGGTCGCCCGTGCGGTCCAAGCGTTCCGTGACGGCGAGCCCGCCACCGCGCCTGCCGACGCGTCGAACGTCATCGACAGGGCTGATGTGGCCGATGACACCGATGACAGCGGCACGAGCAACGCGAGTGTGCGGCGCGCACGCGCCGCGAACAAACGGCCCGCGTCGGGCAGAACGAACCAGAATAAGCGACGCGCATCCGCAGTGGAAAAGGATCAGGTACCGGATCAGACACGGACTCGCAGGCCGCGCCAGCCCCGCGCTCAGTGAGTGCGATGGAACGATCCCACAGAATGACGTAAGCGCAGCTTCTCCACCGTCGTCGATAGGACCCGACGGCATAGGGCACGGCGAACGGGCGCACGAGTTCGAGATTCGGGTCAGGAATTGACGGGACAACCCTTACTGGGAGATGTAAATGCCGGACAACGTGGCGCGCCCTTTTCTCGTCGGCGGCGAGCTGATGGCGGAGAAGATCACGAATGCCAAGCGCCGCCACTTTAAGGCGCATCGGTTCACCTACGCGGAGGTGAAGGCGCGGCTCTCGCCACAGATCGCCACGCTGCGTGCACAGGCTGCGCGTGCCCCGTTCCGCACGGCGGAGTTTGTGTTTGCGGCGACGCTCTGGCCGGAGTACCTGGCCGCAAGCTACTTCCCCGGACGCGTGCTGGACGAGGCGGGCCTTGCACTGCTCGGGAGTCAGCCGGCACGGAGGGAACGCGTTACGCCGAAGAAGGGCGCGCAGGACAGCATGACGAAGACACTCTTTCTCGCGGGCACCGATGAGGATCTCCGCCGCCTCGAACTGCTCGTGCAGCGCGCCGCGCCGCCTGAGGACGCGGACGACGCGCTGTGGGATGACCTGCGTACCATTGCCGACCTCGTGACGCCAGGTGTCGAAGACGTTCTGAAGCCCTTGCGCACGAAGCCCACGTTCTTCGGGGCCGAAGATGACGTACGCCCAGTGCCGCGGATCGCGGACGACGCTGGCCGCCTCGTGTGGGAGTGCGTGCTGCACCGAACGGCGGACGTCGCGGCCGCCTTGGCACTCTTCGAGCAGCGCGTCCGGGCCGTCGGAGGCATCACAGACGTCGAGCGGCGGCTCGAGGCGAGTGGCCTTGTGTATCTCGCTGCGCGGCTCACGGAGGAGAGCGCACGCGCGGTCGCCGAGCTGAACCCGCTGCGTAGTGTGCGACCACTGCCGCAGATCCGGCCGGTGCTGCCGCCTGCGTTCCGCATGCTAGATCAGACGGCCGTGCAACCGCTGGCTGATGCGACGCCGATCACCGAGCACCGCGTGGCGGTCTTCGATGGTGGCGTCGATCCCACGTGTGCGGTCACCGGTCCGGCGGTGATGTTCAAGGATCTGAGTGGCGAGGCGGTCGATGCGCGCGCACTGGAACACGGCTCGGTTGTGACGAACGCGGTGCTGTTTGGCTATGTGGCCTCCGGCGAACCACTCCGTCGACCAGAGGTTGCGGTCGACCACTATCGCATCTGGCCGCCGCCCGCCGCGCAGGCGGCGGACGCCGATCTGTACTGGGTGCTGCAACAAATCGGCGCAATCGTGCGCAAGGCGGAATACCGCATCGCGGTCATCTGTGTGGCCCCGGATCAGGAAGTTGACGAGCTCACCCCACATCCTTGGACAGCCGTCCTCGACGACCTCGCGCACGAAACGGGGACAGTGTTCGTGGTGGCGGCGGGCAACCGCGGAGACCTAGATCCGGCGACGGGACTGCATCGTGTACAGGTGCCAGCGGACATGGCGAATGCCCTCGGTGTCGGTGCGGCGACGACACGCAGGGGCGAGGCGAAGAAGTGGGATCGCGCGCCGTACAGCTCGTACGGTCCCGGCCGGCCGGGCGGCATCATGCAACCCTTGGTGCTTCAGTTCGGCGGAACGCCGGACGCGCCGTTTATCGGCATCACCACGGCCGGGCGCCGCGTGTCCACCATGGGGACGAGCTTCGCCGCGCCGCTGGTGGCGCACGCACTCGGCGGCGCTCTTGCAGCCGTCGGGTCGACGCGGGGGACGGCGGCGTTCCTGCGCGCCCTGGCGGTACACGCGGCGGAGCGGAATAGGCCACACAAGGCTGCACACCATAGCTTCGGACGCACCCTCGAGCGCTATGACGGCATGTGGAACTGCCCCCCAAACGAAGTCACGCTGCTGTACGCCGATACGCTGCAGCGTCACACGCCGGTCGCCCTGCCACTGCCAGTGCCCGACGGTCTACCCGACGAAACCATGCTCAAGATCCGGTGCACGGCGGCGTTCCAGACGCGCGTGGACCCGGCGGATCCCGTGGACTACAGCCTCTCCGGCATCACCTGGACCTTTCGGCCGCACATGGAGATGTTCACGTTCCGACTGGGTGAAGGGGACGCGCTCGAGGAAGTCGAGGTAGATGTTCGGGATCAGCAGCAGGTCGACGATCTGCTCGCTCAGGGCTACCTCCCTTCATCGGTGCCGAATACTGGCTCGCTCAACGAATTCCGTTCGGAGGCCGAGCGCCGCCGAGATGGCAAGTGGGAGACGGTGTTTCAGGCATGGGCGCAGCCCAGTGCGGTCAACCTGCATGCACCACGACTGGAATTCCGCTATCTCGCTCGCGAAGATGGCGAATTGCTCAAGGGCGCGACGGTGCCTCCACTGCCGTTCGCGATGCTCGTGACCGTGACCGCCCCTCCCGAGGTGCCGCTCTACGAGCTCGTTCGCCAGCAGTTTAGGGTGCTCACCCCGATTCAGCTCGATGCGCGCCTGCAGATCTGACCACCGTGCGGGAGACTCGCTGCGATCATCCGAGGAATTCGGCGCGGCGTTCGACGCAGCGGCCGCGCACATGCTACGCGGTGTAGACGCGCCTGCGGATCGAGCGCACATCGTAGCCCCGTACTCTTCGGTACCCGTCATGCGGCTCACTGTTGATGATGGTGTGGCCTCACTGTACATGATCGCGGTGCACAAGGTTTGGCCGCGTGGCGATGAAGCCGACCGTCCAATCCTCTTGCCGTTCCTTGGGCGCATCTATTGAGAGAGCGAATGAAGCGGCAGGGGATCACGCGGTACGCCGACTTCGTCGGCGGTCTCCTTGGGGCCGGGCGCGGCGATCTAGGGAAGACCGGAGGCGCGGTGGTGCCGAAAACGGCGCCGCAGGAAGGCGGCGCGATGACGCGCTGAGCTACCCGTTGCGGGTATCTTTGATGTCGGCTCCAATCCGGAGTTGCCTGGCGACTCAGGGCTTTTGGCTTTGAGACGTCGACGGGCAACGGCAGAATTTGAGCAACCGTGCGCCGGATCGACGCCGAACTGGCGGCTCCTTAGCACCTGCAGAACTCGCGACCTCCGGATTCGAAACCCGAAAGACCCAGAACGCGCCTTCGCGAAAGATACGTTGTACCAAGGCTCGGAAATGCGACAGTTATGGTTCCGAGCGATCACGGAAAGCGACAGAAATGCTTCCGAATCGGGCACAAAGTATGTTTCCGCGCTAGGCGCCCATAGCGGCGAGTCATAATCGAAAATCCGCTAGCATCATACTCGCAAAAAACGGCGAATCATAAACGAAAAACCCAAGTGCGGAATCGCCGCTGTTGCGCGCGTCGAATTACCTCTGTCGTCGCGGCGGATTCGTAATGCTCGCCGTGTCTAACTTACGTCTATTCAACGGGATGCGAGCTTCAGTTCGCATCCCGTTGGCTCTTGGAGCGCATGATCGCTCGTAGGAAAGGCGTTGATGGCGGAGGATCAGTCCGTGCGGGCTGGTCCGAGTCGGATCGGCAACTGCTGGCGCTCTTCGGCGCCCGCGTACGCCGGTTTCGGAAGGAGAAGGGCTATTCTATTGCGGTTCTGGCCGGCCAGGCCGATCTCGACGCGTCTTACCTAGGAGAGTTGGAACGCGGTCGAAAGAATGTGAGCCTGGTGACCGCCGCTCGGATCGCCGCAGCTCTGGCCGTGCCAGTCAGCGTGCTTCTTACGCCGGAGACTCGACAGCCACCGGGTCAGTGAATAGGCGCGGAGAGAATTGGTTGCGGCGTGACATCGAAGCGGCCGAAGAGAGCCGTCGCCGCGAGCCTGCGCGGCAGCTGTACTTCAGCTCACCGCCACTGGAGAGCTTTTGATGAGTAGCATTGCTTGGAGGAACGAATCCGAGGGCTCTCTTGCCGTTCGACAGGCCGCCAGCGGTAGGAGGGCGGAGCTGCGTCTAGGGCATCATCGGCTTCCGCTAGACGGCTTCCGAGTCATCCGACCCGTGGCAGAGCCTTCTGCTCGGTGGTCCTTAGATGCCTCTATCGCGCCAGACGCCAATGACTGGACGGCTGACGTCGTTACCAATGGATCCTCCTATGGTCCGCCCTCCTTTCACGGAATAGCGGACTCTGGAAGCCAGCTGCGAGCACGGCTGACTTGGTGCGAGCGAAAACAGAGGACCATCAGCGCGACGCTAGAAGAACTCGATGAGTTCGAGCCTTGGGGAGATGGTGAATCGTGTCGGATAGATTGTCAGGCGGTAGAAATTCTTCTTTCATCCGCGCTCCCGGTCTCGCTGCCGGGTAATGCGTCGACAGATGAGTGGGCGGCATCTCCGTGGCGCGGCCGGTACTCCAAGCGTCGTCGATTCGTGATGACACTTGCTGAAAGGCGATTCCGTCTATCTGCCGTCACTCGGCAGTTCTCTGCATCTGTCGGCTCATTTCGCGGCCGCATCGAACTACCGGTCGCCGCGCTCAGGACACGTGTGCTTCGGCCGCCCTTCATTCAGGATCCGAAGTCGTTCCTTGACGAGTTGCGAGAACCGCTCGACGAGGCAGTGGCTCTGCTCAGTCTACTTCAGCGCAGCCCTGTCTCTTGGACGGAGATCAACCTGCACACGCGCGTCGCTGGTACGGACCGGCCCTATTCCGTTCGGTCGTGCTGGCGCTACCGGCAAGAAGAACCCAGCTCTGACCTCGACGACACATGGAAAGCACTGGTTGCTCCGTCGCAAATGGACTTCGGCAACATCTGTTGATGGCGACTGAATATTCGACACTCCTGGCAAGCGAAAACGCGACAGGTCTGCCGGGGTGAGGGGCGGCTCC
>JAIEMN010000074.1 GCA_019752115.1 Gemmatimonadaceae bacterium | reverse complement strand
CACATGCTCCACCGCTTGTGCGGGCCCCCGTCAATTCCTTTGAGTTTCAGCCTTGCGGCCGTACTCCCCAGGCGGGGCACTTAATGCGTTAGCGCCGGCACTCGGGGGGTCGTTCCCCCAAGCACCTAGTGCCCATCGTTTACGGCGTGGACTACCAGGGTATCTAATCCTGTTTGCTCCCCACGCTGTCGCGCCTCAGCGTCAGCTACTGCCCAGCAGGCCGCCTTCGCCACTGGTGTTCTTCCGGATCTCTACGCATTCCACCGCTACACCCGGAATTCCACCTGCCTCTACAGTGCTCGAGTGACCCAGTTCGCACGGCCGACCCGGGGTTGAGCCCCGGGCTTTCACCACACGCTTAAGTCACCGCCTACGCGCCCTTTACGCCCAGTGATTCCGGACAACGCTCGCACCCTCCGTATTACCGCGGCTGCTGGCACGGAGTTAGCCGGTGCTTCCTCACCCGGTACCGTCAGTCCCCTCGAAAGGGGAGGTTCGTCCCGGGCAACAGGGGTTTACACACCGAAATGCTTCATCCCCCACGCGGCGTCGCTGCGTCAGCCTTGCGGCCATTGCGCAATATTCCCCACTGCTGCCTCCCGTAGGAGTCTGGGCCGTATCTCAGTCCCAATGTGGCTGGCCATCCTCTCAGACCAGCTACCCGTCATCGCCTTGGTGGGCCGTGACCCCACCAACTAGCTGATAGGCCGCGAGCTCCTCGTCCACCCCCGGAGGTTTCCTTGCCAAGTGATGCCACCCGGCAAGCGTATGCGGTATTACCCGGCCGTTGGGCCGGCTATCCCCCAGTGGACGGCAGATTGCTCACGTGTTACGCACCCGTTCGCCGGTTACCCTTGCGGGCCCCCGTGACTTGCATGTGTTAAGCACGCCGCCAGCGTTCGTCCTGAGCCAGGATCAAACTCTCCAATAGTCTTTAAAACCCTTGGAGCCTTTTGATAGGCTCTCCCACGCGAAGTCCGAAGACCTCGAGCGTGGAATCACAGAAATTCAGGTTGATGTCTCGCTGCAGCCCTGATCAGCCGCAGGTCATAGACACCGCCCCGCACAATCCGTCGATCTCACCATCAGTTGTCAAACAGCGCAGAAACGCAAACGACGGCCAGGGAGACCCTGCCGTCGCGGTTTCGGACAGCGCGAACGCTGTCGATGGCATCTATCGGGACTTGAACCCGATCGCTTGAAGCAGATCCGAAAAGGGAGAGCGTTGAGGGAGCAACTCAGGGCGACTGACGCCACCCGCGAGACCCACACCAACCACACCAGCCTTACGAACTTCACCTGCCCTGCGGCAACCCCAGCGCGACTGTGCTGTGTTGCGATACCGTCCGGCCCGCGATTTGCCGGAGTCCCGATATGTAACCGAGCGCGAGATGAAGTTCAAGGGGTCTGTTTCATCTTTTTCGCACTCCGCAGCGCCGAGACCGCGCCACGTGTTTCCTGCCACTCCAGTGCACCCTCTAGGACTCGAACCTAGAACCTACTGATTAAGAGTCAGCTGCTCTACCATTGAGCTAAGGGTGCGATTCCCGACAAGCGGGGTCGCTGGTGATGCGCCGCCCGTACCGAGCGATGCATCCACGCGCCAGGAGGGATTCGAACCCCCGACCAACAGCTTAGAAGGCTGCCGCTCTATCCATCTGAGCTACTGGCGCCTACCACCTCGTTGATCACCCTTGCGGGCCCTGACACGCTGTACCTGCTGGTACCACTCACCGTCCTACAGGATCGGGGCGGCCGGATTCGAACCGGCGACCTCCTGCTCCCAAAGCAGGCGCGATACCGGGCTACGCTACGCCCCGCAGATCAGCGGCCGCGTATGTTATCGCGAGCAAGCCTCGGGGTCAACGGGGGGAAGCAAACTCGTGCACGCGCGCCAATAAGCCGCGAAACGCCCGCCCGCGGTGACTCACCGCCGCCTTCGCGTCCCGCTCCACCTCGGCGAACGTCTGCCCGAGATCATCCGACAGGAAATACGGGTCGTAGCCGAACCCGCCGGCGCCCCGGGGGGCCGTCAACAACACCCCGCACGTCTCCCCTCGCACCACCAGCGACCCGCCCGGGCCCACCCCCGCGGCGGCACACACGTAGCGTGCGGTCCGCTCCTCCCGACCGAAGCGCGCCGCCTCGCTGAGCGCCACCTGCAGAAACCGGTTGTTCTCGGCGTCGAGTGCGGTGCCATGCAGATCCGCGCGCCCCGACCACCGCTTGCTGCGGACCCCCGGACGCCCATCGAGCGCGTCCACCGCCAAACCGGAGTCGTCCGCCAGCACGACCAGCCCCGTCAGCGCGGCGAAATACCGCGCCTTGGCCAACGCGTTCGCCTCGAACGTGTCGTGCACCTCGAGCGCCTCCTCGGCGTCCGATTCCGGGAGCCCGAGGTCCTCGAGTGTGCGTCCGACACAGCCGGCCTCGGCCAACAGCGGCAGCAACTCGCGCAGCTTCCCGGCACTGCGCGTCGCCAGCACGACATCCGTCACGGCGATCGTTCGCCTCAGACGCCGAGGGCGCGGCGCTGCCACGCATCGAGTTCGCGAATCCCGCTGACCGCGAGGCCCAGCAAGGCATCAAGCTCCTCGCGCGCGAAGGTGCCATGCTCACCGGTCCCCTGCACCTCCACGAAACGTCCTTCGCTGCTCATGACGACGTTCATGTCCACGCCGGCGCGCACGTCCTCGTCGTAGTCGAGATCGAGCCGCGGTTCACCGTCGACGATCCCGACGCTGATCGCCGCCACGCGACGGCGCACGGGCGATGCCGGAATACGACCGCTCTGCACCATCCACGCGAACGCCTCCTCCACGGCCACACACGCGCCGGTGATCGAGGCGGTGCGCGTCCCGCCGTCGGCCTGCAACACGTCGCAGTCAACCTTCACCGTGAACTCGCCGAAGCGGAAATCATCGAGCATCGCGCGTACGCTGCGGCCGATCAGCCGCTGGATCTCCTGCGTGCGCCCACCAATCTGCGAGCGTTCGCGCGACACGCGCGTGCGCGTGGCGCGCGGCAGCATCGCATACTCGGCGGTGACCCACCCTTCCCCACTGCCCTTCTTCCAGCCCGGCACGCCAGTCTCGACGCTCGCCGAGCAGAGCACGCGCGTGTTGCCGAACGCGATCAGACAGGAGCCCTCGGCGTAGGGGACGGCCCCCTTCTCGAGCGAAATCTCCCGCAAGGCGTCATTCGCGCGCCCCACGCGCGGGAGGTAGACGTTCACGAGCGCATTGTCAGAGGCATCAGCCACGAAGTTTCTCGATGATGGAGGTGGTGGATTGGCCGGGCACGAGCGGGACGACGACGACGCGACCGCCGCGCGCGGTGACCACGTCGGCGCCGACGATCGTGGCCGGCGAGTAGTCGCCGCCCTTCACGATGACATCGGGCTCAAGCGCCTTCACGAGCTCGATGGGCGTATCCTCTTCGAAGACCACGACCGCATCGACGCTTTCGAGCCCGGCGAGCACCAACGCCCGCTCGGCGGTGGTGCGCACGGGACGCGTCGGCCCCTTGAGCCGCTGGACGGAGGCGTCACTGTTGACGCCCACGATGAGCGCCGCGCCTTCCCGTCGCGCCATGTCGAGCACTTCGATGTGGCCGGGATGGAGCAGATCAAACACGCCGTTGGTGAAGACGACGGCGCCGCGCACGCCGGCGCGCCAGCTCACCGCCTCCTCGAGGCGCATCACCTTGGCCACCGGGCGACGGGGCGCTTCGCGCGTCACCACTGCGACTGCACTCCGTCCACGATATCGGCCATGAGACTTTCGATGGCGTTGCGGCGGCCGGTCACCTCACCGCCTTCGGCGTACTGCCCTTCGCGCGAGAGGCCGGCCTTCTTGAGCAGGCTGCGGCTGGTCTTCTGCTCGATGATCTCGATGTCAATCACGAGCTGCAGCCGTCGGCGCGTGGACGTCGTCTGGCGTGAATCCGCCGAGACGCCCGCCGGGATGTCGACGTCGTACTTCAGAATGCTGCCGGTCACCACAAGGTCGGCCTTCGCCAGCGGCGCTTCGCGCAGGTTGAGCCGATCGTGCAGCGTCTTGCGCAGGGCGTCGAAGAGCTCCTTCTGGAGTTCCGGGGACGCCGTCTCGTTGTCAAACGGCTCGATGGCCACCGTCTTGAGATTCTTGGGGAGCCCACCGCCTCCCGAGAATCCGTAGCAGGCGGAGAGCAGCACGGCGGCGCCGAGCGAAGCGCTCAGCGCCAACGCGTCGCGACGCGTCAGTCGTCGGACCGACGCGTCACCATCGCGATCAGGGGCGGCGCCAGATGGCGTCATCAAATTTCTCGACAAACGAAGAGTCGGTCACGGCAATCGACAGGCGTCGCTTGCCTTGCTCGTTAACATACTGCAACTGCAGCGGGCCGTCGCCGGTGCGACCACGGCTCATCCACTCCACCAGGCGGCCGCTTTCGATGCGCTCGACCCGCGCGAGCCGCACGCCGCTGAAGCCGACGCGCCACGCCCGGCCATCGGCCTTGCTGGCATCGGCGCCCCGCAGGCGACCGAGATCGGCCCAGAGGGAATCCCCGCGCATCCGTGCGACGGTATCGGGGGTCGCGGGCAATGCCAGCCGCCCGAGCGACGCCCACAGCAGCGGGACCGGTGGCAACAGTCGCTTCACCAGGTCGATGCCCGGAATGTGGAGCGAATCGCCAATGAGGATGGCGTAGCCGCCCGCCATCCCGTTGCGCAGGAAGAAGTCGAGGCGCGCATGATCGGGGCCCTGCACGCGCACGGCGCCATCACCGGTGGCTTCGAACGTTTCGTCCTTGTAGCTCCACGTGAAGCGCAGGACCGTAGGACGCGCGGAGAGCACCGCGGGCGGAAACACCGCGCGCGTCGGGGTGCCGTCGAGCCGTCGGGCCGCCGGCGCACAAGCCGCGATCAGCATCGCCGCCAGAGCCGCCAGAGGCGCCAGTCGCGCGTTCATGGGATGGTGATCCGCAACATGCGATCACCCTGTACGATGCGGTCCATGACGTCGAAGCCCTCCAGCACGTGGCCGAACACGGTGTAGGCGCCGTCGAGATGCGGCTGCGGCGCATGGCACAGGTAATACTGACTCCCGCCGGTGTCGGGCCCCGAGGTCGCGAGGCCGAGACATCCGCGACCGTGGCGTAGCCGCGTCCAACTCTCACGCAACGAGAAACCGGCGTCGCCGCTTCCGTCCCCACTGGCATCGCCATCCTGCACGACAAAGTTGGGTACCACGCGATGGAAGGTCGTGTTCCGATACACGCCGGTCCGCGCCAGCCGCACGAAGGCTTCGACCACGAGCGGCGCTTCACGGGCGGCGAGCTCGACGACGACGCGTCCCCGGTCGGTCTCGATCACGGCACGCGGCTGCGCGGCACCGGGGACGACCCATTGGCGCACGAGTCGCGCGTAGTCGGCCAACGGCCGCGCCGGGGGCGGCGCGGTGCGGCTGCGCCGCGCGGTGGTGTCGCGAATACCCAGCCGTTGCCGCGCGGCGCGTTGCACGCGCCCGTCGCGATCGGTGACCAATTGGCGAGCCAGCGTGGTATCGCGCGGCGCATTCGCGGCGCCTTCGCCCAACGCGGCCACGCGATATTGCCAGTCCGTGCGCGTGGCCCACTCCCGTTCGATGCCGGGGGCCAACGGCACGCCGAGGCGACGAGCCTGCGCCAGCAGCGTACGTCGCACGGTGAGCGCGGTGTCGGCATCCCAGGCCGCGCGCCACTGGGCGGTGTCGCGGCCGAGCACCTCGCCAAGTGCTTCGCTGGTGGCCACGCGCACATTGCCGACGGGATCCCGCATGAGGGGCATGACCTGCGCCGCGACCGCTGGGCCGAACGTTTCGAGGCTGCGCACCGCGTTGATGCGCACGCGCTCACTGGCGTCGCGCACCAGCGCACTCAACGCACGCCGCGCCGCGTCACTCAGCGAATCGCCCACCACCGCACGCGTGAGCGCGCGCGCCACGTGCTGCCGCGTCTCCTCGTCGGCCGACTGCTGCAACGGAAGCACCGCGCGCACGGCCCCCGCGACACGGGCGCGTCCGACAACGTAGGCCGCCGCCCGCGCGACCTCGGGGGCCGGATCCGCCACCCATGGGACGAGCACCGTGGCCGGTACCGGTCGCAGCTTGACGAGCGCCAGGACTGCGGCCGCGCGGACGGGCGGCTCACGGAGCGCCAATGGGCTCTCGCGCACGGGATTCGCGAGCCGGTCGCCAAGGGCCACGGCCAGCACGGTGCGCGCGGGTTCGCCAATCTCGCCGAGGGCCCAGGCGGCCTCGCGAGCGACCGCATCGGGGGCACCCCCCAACGCGCGCGCCAGCGCGAGCACACTTCCCGTGTCGTGCGCGATCCCGATGGCGTACGCGGCATTGGCGGCGATGGCAGTATCGCCATCGAGCAAGCGGTCGCGCAGCTGCGGATAGCGCCCGCGCGCCTTGAGCTGACCGATGGCAAGCACCGCGCGGGCACGCGTGGCCGGATGGGCGCTGCGCAGCGCGGCGTCGAGCACGACGGTGTCGACCACGCGCTGATCGGTCGTTGCCAGCAGGCGCGCCTCGAGGTCGACATCGAACGGGGTCGGTGCCGCCTGGCGCGCCGGGCGCCCACAGGCGGCGAGGTTCGCCGCGAGGCTCAGCGCCAGCATCGGCGCGAGCCCGGCGCGGCCCCGGTGCGCCCGCCAGCCAGCGGCACGGGTCAGCATTCGCCCGCCATCGCCCGGGTGAGCCAGCCGCGGACCTCGGGCGGCAGCGCCGTCAATCGCCCCGCCGCATTGATCGACACGAGCGCGGTGCTGGCGGACACCAGCAGCGCGTTCGTATCCGCCCGCACGATGCGATAGTCGAAGCGCATTCCGCGTGAACCAACCTCCACCAGCGTCGTGTGCACCCGGATGGGATCATCGTAGCGCGCCGACGCATGGAAACGCATCGACGCATCGGAGACGGCGAGCCGCACCCCGTCGCGCTCCAGGTCCGCATAGGATCGGCCGGCGCGCCGGATGTAGTCGGTGCGACCGATCTCGCACCAGACGAGATAATTGGCGTGGTAGACCACCCCCATCTGATCGGTCTCGGCGTACCGGACACGCAGTTCGGAGATGGTTTCGTTGGCGGCGGGTGTCTCAGACATGCCCGGGAAGATGCCCGCCGCCGGGGGCCACGCCAAGCGTGCGACGGGCTGCGGTTTGTGGGCCCGGACGCCACGGATTAGACTGCCTGCGTGCTTCCCACGCCCTGTACCGTGATCGGCGACGTCCACCTTGGCGTGGCGTCGGTCGATGCCGAGCGCTCGCTGCGGCAGCTGCTGCGGTCGCTGCCGGAGACGTCGCGCTCGCTGGTGATCATGGGCGACCTGTTCGACTTCTGGTTCGCCTGGCAGTACGCCATGCCGCGCGTCGGGTATCGGGTGCTGGCCGAGCTGGCCTCGCTACGTGATGCGGGGCTGCCCGTACTGTGGATCGGCGGCAACCACGATTGCTGGGGCGGCGACGCGCTGATGGCCGAGACGGGGGTGGAGTACACCCTGGAGCCGTGGCGGGGGGCGATCGGGCCGTGGCAGGCCCTTCTGGCGCACGGAGACGGCCTTCGCGAGGTCGAGGACGCGCCGTATCGCCGACTGCGGACGGTGCTGCGGCATCCGCTCGCCATTCGGGCGTACTCCTACCTGCATCCGACGCTGGCGACCCGGCTCGCGATGGCATCCTCGAAAACGAGTCGCAAGGGGCGCGCGCGCGATGGCGGCGCCGGGCTCTTGGCGGTTGGCACGCAGGCGCTCACCGCGCCCGCCGGCCCCTCGCTCGTGATGCATGGGCATTCGCACGTGCCCATGCTCGTTCGGGCGGGGCGCGGGGTGTACGGCAACGCGGGCGCGTGGTACCTCGATCAGCAGTACCTGCGGATCACCGACGCAGCGATCGAGCGCGTGGCGTACACCGGCTCAGGTAAAGACGACGTGCTCGACCGCCTCGAGCGGCCGGTCGAGGAAGCGGGCCGCTAGGGCACGGAAGTGCTGCGGCGCGTCGGAGGCGATGACGCGCAGCGCGGCCGGTTCGGCGCCCGTGGCGGCCATCGTTCGCGCCGCGAGCTCGCGGTCCACGGCGGCGGCCGTCTCCTCGGCGCTGTCGATGAGCACGACGTCGGGTCCGACTGCCTGCGCCAGCACGTCGCGCAGCAACGGATAGTGCGTGCATCCCAGCACCAGCGCGCCCATGCCGGCGGCGGCGAGCGGCGTCAGGTACTCGCGCACCACCAGACGGGTGGCATCGTGGTCGATCCACCCTTCTTCGACCAACGGCACGAGGAGCGGACACGCCATGGCGTGCACGACGCGCGCGGGATCGATCGCGTGGATGGCCCGCTCGTACGCGCCCGATCGAATGGTGCCGGCGGTACCGATCACACCGATCACCCCCGCCGGCGCCGCCTCCACGGCCGCGCGCGCACCCGGCGCAATCACGCCGATGACCGGCACGGGGAGCAGATCCTGCAACAGCGTGAGCGCGTGCGCGGTGGCCGTGTTGCACGCCACCACGACCAGCTTCACCCCCTGCTCCACCAGCCATTCACTGATCTGGACGGCATAGCGACGCACCGTGTCCGGGCTCTTGGGCCCGTACGGGACGCGCGCGGTATCGCCGACGTAGACGAGCGACTCGTTCGGCAGGCGACGCTGAATGGCGCGAACGACCGTCAGGCCGCCGAGACCGGAGTCGAAGATGCCAATGGGGGCGTCAGACATGACCGTTTCGCTCGGGCCGGGCGGCCACTCAGAACCGCAGCGTAGCGACCACCGCGGCACCGCGCGCGGTTGGCACCGCGCTCATCTGCACCGGCATATCCCACAGCTGCGCGGCGACGAACGCGTCGGCCCCCGAGAACAGGTGGTTGAACGCGATGACGGCGATCCAGTCTTCGCGATGCAGTCGCCGCGTGCGTACGAGATCGGCGGTATAGCCGGTGGCCGTGGAGCCCAGCTTCACGGGCTTGCCGTTGCTCCCGATCGCGAAGTCCGTCGGAATCGTATCGAGCTGAAAGCGCTTCGCCTCGTGATAATCCGCGTTGCTGCGGCGGAGCATCACGACGGCGGCCAGTTCAACGGCGGCGAAGAGCGCGCCCGACGACCCGCGGTCGAGCTTGGACTGTCCGAGGCCAGGGAGCGCGGCCGACGTCAGAAACGCGCGCTTGGGCGAGAGCGGTGCCTGCGGGCGGGCCGCGATGGCAGCCGGCCGGCGACGCACCACCGAGGAATCCTGACGCGCGGCCGGTTTGGGGGCCGCGGGTTTGGGCGCGGGGGGCTGCTGCACCGGCGTCTTGGCCGGCGGCTGTGTCGGCGGAGCGACCTGCGCCATCAGACCGGGTGGGATGAGCACCACGCCGGCCAGGCACCACGCACGCAGGGATCGCCGAATCACGCGTCAGCGCGCCGGCAGGGCGGCGACGAGTTCGACTTCCACGCGCACGTTGCGCGGCAGGCCGGCGACCGCCACGGTGGAGCGCGCCGGTCGTGCGTCGCCCAGCACGCGCGCGTACACGGTGTTGAACGCCGCGAAGTCATCCATCGTGGTGAGGAAGCATGTCGTCTTCACCACATCGCTCCACGTCACGCCGGCTTCGGCGAGCACGGCGCCCAGATTCGCGAGCACCTGCTCAGTCTGCGCGGCCACATCGCCCGTGACGACGTCCATCGACACGGGATCGAGGGGAATCTGCCCGGCCGTGAAGAGGAAGCCGTTGGCCTTGATGGCCTGCGCGTAGGGGCCGATGGCCTTGGGCGCGTGGTCGGTGTGCAGGATTTCGAGTGCCATACGGGGAAGTGAATGACGGGGAGGCTGGGATTCAAGCGTGGGCCGCGTCAGCGAGCCCAAAGAAGTGCCGGGTATTGCGGAGGGTCTGTGCCGCGAGCGCGTCGGGGGTCACCCCGCGCGCCGTGGCGAGCCGATCGATGGTAAGTGGTACCCACGACGACTCATTTCGCTTCCCGCGGAAGGGGACGGGCGCGAGATAGGGCGCATCCGACTCGACCATCAGCCGATCATCGGGCACGGCGCGCAGCAGCGCCTCGTCGGTCCAGTTCCGAAAGGTGATGATACCGGAGAAGGACACGAACCACCCCGCCGCGAGCCCGCGCTCGGCGAGGGCGAGCGAGCCGGTATAGCAGTGCAGCACGCCGCGCACACCGGCGGCCTCGGCGTCGCGGAGGAAGGCTTCCGTGTCGGCTTCGGCGTCGCGGGTATGCAGCACGATCGGGCGGCGGAGCTCGGCCGCCAGCGCGAGCTGCGCGGCGAACGCGTACCGCTGCTGCTCGCGGGGCGCGAAGTCGTAGTGATAGTCCAGGCCGCACTCACCGACGGCCACGGCACCGAATGCCACGGCCTCGCGAATAGCCGCCGCATCGCGCGCGTCATCCCACGAGGCGGCCTCGTGCGGGTGCACGCCACAGGTGTGCGCCACCAACCCCGGATGGCGCGCCGCGATGGCGCGGGCGCGCAGGGCGGCGTCGGGCGTCTCGCCGATGCAGACCAGCAGTTCGGCGCCCGCCTCGCGGGCCCGAAGCACAACGGCCTCCGCA
The DNA here is from genome assembly GCA_019752115.1 of Gemmatimonadaceae bacterium. Taxonomy (NCBI): domain Bacteria; kingdom Pseudomonadati; phylum Gemmatimonadota; class Gemmatimonadia; order Gemmatimonadales; family Gemmatimonadaceae; species Gemmatimonadaceae bacterium. Next base: position 7,506 of record JAIEMN010000074.1, on the reverse strand, counting down.
TCATCTGCGAAGGCCGGGCTGGCCAGGTGCACGTGACTGTCGGCGTACGCCGTCACGTGCCCTGGCAGGGGTGTCTCGGTCACGCGATCAGCGCGTGGCGAGGCGCTCCGGACGACCACCGCTCGGCTTGGCCGCGGCGGCCGCTTCGTTCCCCGCGCGCGCGGCACGGGCGGTCGCGCTGTCTTCTTCACGCGGGTACTTCGACTCGATCCACAGCAGGACCGGGCCGGCGACGTAGATCGACGAGAACGTCGCGACGAACACGCCGAAGGTCATGACCCACGCAAACGGTCGGATCACTTCGCCAGCCAGAATGAGCAGCGCGACCGTGGCCGCGAGCACCGTGGCGTGCGTCATGATCGAGCGCGGCAGCGTTTCGTTGATGGACTTGTCGAGCAGCTGACCGAGCGTCATCCCCTTATGCGGCTTGCGGAGATTCTCGCGGACGCGGTCGAAGATGATGATCGTGTCGTTGGCCGAATACCCCAGCAGCGTCAGGATGGCCGCGACGACGGTGAGCGACACTTCGATGTGCAGCAGCTTGATGAACGCGAAGGTCACGAGGATGTCGTGCACCGTCGAGAGCACCGCGGCCGCGCCGAAGCGCCAGTCGAAGCGGATAGCCAGGTAGATCAGGGTGAAGATGGAGGCGATGAGCATGGCCATGGCCGCGCCCGAGCGGAGCTCGCTGCCGACCTTGGGGCCGACCGCCTCGGTCCGTACGACAGTCACGGCGCCGGCGCCGAACTTCTTGTCGAGCGCACTCTGGATCTCCTTGGAGATGCCTTCCGCGCCCGCCGCCTGCTGGGCCACCTGCTTCTCTTCGCGCGCCCGGATGGTGTAGTCCGTGGCAGTACCGAACTGCTGGATTTCGGCGCCGGTGATACCGGCCTGATCGAGCGTGGCGCGGACGTCGGCCACGTTGGGCGGCGTCTTGAACTGCACCTGCATGAGCGTGCCGCCGGTGAACTCAATGCTGTAGTTCACCCCGCCGGTGATGCCGAAGGTGATGAGGCCGGCGAGAATGAACGCGATCGTCAGCCCAGCCGCCCAGCGCCAGTGCTTGACGAACTCGTACTTGGTGTCGTGGAAAATACGCAGCATGGGTCCTCAGATGCTCAGCGTCTGGGTACCGCGCGAGCGGTCGAGCCAGAGCAGGAAGAAAGTGCGAGTCACGAAGATGGCCGTGAAGAGCGAAGCGACGAGACCGGCGACGAGCGTCACCGCAAAGCCGCGCACCGGGCCGGTGCCGTACTGGTAGAGAACCATGCCTGACAGGATCGTCGTCGCCGACGTGTCGATGATGGCGCTCAGGGCGTGACGGAAGCCTTCGTCGATCGAGAGGCGGACCGACTTGCCATGATCGAGTTCTTCACGGATGCGCTCGAAGATCAGCACGTTCGCGTCAACCGCGATACCGATCGAGAGCACGAAACCAGCGAGGCCGGGGAGCGTGAGCACCGCGTGGAAGCCGGCGAGCATGGCCAGCGTGTACACGAGGTACATGATCAGGGCGACTACCGCGAGCACACCGGCAAACTTGTAGTAGCCGATCATGATCACGATGATGAGCGCCACGGCCACGCCCAGTGCGAGGACGCCCTTGTTGATGGAGTCCTGGCCCAGGCTGGCACCGATCTGCCGCACTTCGGCGACCTTGAGCGGGACCGGGAGCGCACCGGCGCGGAGGACCAGGGCGAGGTCCTGCGCGGCCTGCAGCGTACCACCGCCGAGCGTGATCTGGCCGTTGCGGCCGATCGCGCTGTTGAGGACCGGCGCCGTGACGACCCGCTGGTCGAGCACGATGGCCATGTTGTCCTTGACGTGCTTGCCCGTCTCCGTCTTGAAGCGGCGCGCGCCTTCGTTGTTCAGCGTGAACTGCACCACGTTGCCTTCCACCGGATCGGTGGACGGACGCGCATCGGTCAGCACTTCACCGGTGATGATCGGGCGCGCATCCAGCACGTACAGGGTGCGGAACTTTTCCGTGGCCGTGCCGAGCGAATCGACGCCCCAGCGCATCACCTTGCCCGGCGGCATCGCGGCCTGAATGGCCGGCAGCGCGAGGGCGCGCTCGATGGCGGGATAGGCCTTGTCGGGCACGATGTACTGCCCCGGCAGCTGCCCGGGCTGCACGTTCGTGCTGAAGAGACCGCCCGTGGCGGCCGGCGTCTTGGACGCGCTGTCGCCACCGGTGGTGGCGGCGGCCTTCGCCGTGTCGGCCTTCGTGGAATCCTTCTTCGCCGTATCCGTCTTCTGCGTGAGCAGCGACGTGACGGTCGTGGGCTTGGCGCTGTCGCCGAGCACCTTCTGATCGGTGCCGACGGCGAGGCCCTGCTGCTTCGCGATGTCGTCGAAGCGCGACATCACCTTCTCGAGCGCCTGCGTCTTGTCGGTGATCTGGAACTCGAGGAACGCCTGGTTCTGCACGACTTCCTGCGCACGCTGCGGATCATCGAGACCGGGCAGTTCCACGATGATGCGCTCATCGCCCGCCTTCTGCACCACGGGTTCGGATACGCCGAACTCGTCGATGCGCTGACGCACGACCTTGAGTGCGCGATCGAGCGCTTCACTCTTGTTGGCCACCGCCTGCTTGGATTCGTCAACCTCGAGCGTCAGGTGCATGCCGCCCTGGAGGTCGAGGCCGCGCTTGAGCGGCACGCGCTTCACGGTGTCGTACACGAAGACGCCGTTGCGCTTCACGCGCTCAACGACCGTTCGCGGAAAGAGCGCCCACGCGGAAGCCGCGAAGAGCGCCACAATAAGCAGGACGCGGTACTTCAGGTTCGCCATCGTACGCCGGTGGCCAGGGGGAATGTCGACGCGCGTGGGGAGAGCCCGGGAGGGACCCCCGCCCGGGGACGCGCGGGAAACGGCGCGAAGTGCGCCAAGCCCCTTAACTTAGAGGTCGAGCGGCGCCTGCGGTAGCCAGCGGCGGGTCCGCCATTGCACGCCGCACCCGCCGGCCCGATTACGCCAGGGCGGCCCGGGCGTGCCGCTCGTCGTCGGCCAGCTGCGCCTTGAGGGCGTCGAGCCCGCTGAACGGGCGGGTTTCCCGAAGTCGGGCGACGAAGTCCAGGCGGACCGGCGCCCCGTACCAGTCGTGCGACGCGTCGAAGACGTGCGTTTCGATCCGACGCCCGGCGTCGCCGAAGGTGGGGCGCGGGCCGAGGTTGAGCATTCCGCCAAACCGCCCCTCGGGGAGCGTCACCCGCACGGCATAGACCCCGTCGGGTGGCAGCAGCTTCCGCTCCGGGACGGGGCTGAGATTGAGCGTGGGGTAGCCAATGGTCCGGCCGCGCTGGTCACCGTGGACGACGGTGCCCTGCACGCTGTACGGCCGGCCCAGCCCCAGTTCGGCGCGATGGAGATCGCCGCCGGCGACCGCGCGGCGAATGGCCGTAGAGCTGATGGCATGTCCGTCCGGCGTGTGCACCGGATCGAGGACCGACACCGAGAAGCCGCGCGCCGCGCCGAGCGCCCGCAGCACATCGGCATCGCCCATGCGCCCGCGCCCGAACCCGTGGTCATACCCCACCAGCAGATCGTGCACCCGGAAGCGGCGCACGAGAATCTCGTCCACGAAGCGCTCGGCTTCGTAGGCCGCAAGCGCCGGGGTAAACGGGAGCACGGCCACACACGAGACGCCGGCGGCCGCGATGCGCTCGAGCTTCTCGTCGAGCAGGGTGAGCAGCGGCGGCGCCGCCGCCGGATTCACGACATCGAGCGGATGCGGATCGAAGGTGATGACCACGCTCGGCAGCGATGCGGCGGCGGCCCGATCGACGAGGCGCCGCAGGATGTCATGATGCCCGCGATGCACGCCGTCGAAGGTGCCGACGGTGACGACGGCGCCCTCCGCGTGCTGCACGCCACGCTCGGTGTCCGGACCGGTGAGGATCTGCATGCTCACGACGCGGCCTCCTCCGCCCCCAGCAGCACGACCGTGGGCTGCCAGCGGCCGGCGGCGTTGCGCCGCCCCATGCCGATGACCTCAGTGCCGCGCAGAAACGCGGCCTGCTCTCCCTCGTGGCGGGCCCGTACCGGACGCCCGTGCCGCAGGTCGATCAGATCCGTGTCGTCCAGCGATTCACGGGCCACACTACCAAGGGCCTCGAGCGGTGACCGGAGCGTGACGGTGCCGTCGGCGATGGCCCCTGGCGCGAGCGCGGTATACGGCACCGCGTCCTGCACATGCGCCGGGCCACTCGACACGCGACGCAGTGCCTGACAGTGGGCCGCGCTGCCGAGCGCCCGCCCGAGGTCGCGGGCCAGCGCGCGGATATAGGTGCCACCGCCACAGGTGATCCGTACCTCGAGCGTGCTGTCGGTCGCGCCACACCATTCCCAGCCCATCACGTGCACCATGACCGGTGCGAGCGTGACCTCGCGCCCTTTGCGCGCGAGATCGTAGGCCCGCTGGCCGCCAACATGCTTGGCGGAATACGCCGGGGGCACCTGGGCGATCTGGCCGGTGAGCTGCTGTTCGGCGGCCAGCCGATCGCCGTGCTGCGGATCGCGCAGCACGGCGGCGTCGGGCGCCGGTGCGGTGCGCACCACGGTACCGGTGCGATCATCGGTGTCCGTCTCGGTGCCGAAGGCGATGGTGGCCTCGTAGCACTTCGGCTCGCCCACGATGTACGGCAGGAGACGCGTGCATGGACCGATTGCGATCACCAGCAACCCGGTGGCGAAGGGATCCAGCGTGCCGGCGTGCCCCACCCGGCGCGATCGGGCGGCCCGTCGCACGACGCCCACGACATCGTGCGACGAGATTCCTGCTGGCTTATCGACGTAGAGAAGCCCGGAGATCACTCCGGTGCACCGTCGGCGTCGCGCTGCTCGCGTTCATTCCGGATCTGCGCGAGCAGGTGTTCAATGCGCGAGGCACGCGCCACGCTTTCGTCGGCCTTGAAGTGAATCTCCGGGGCCGAGCGCAGGCGCAGCGTTTTGCCCAAGACCGAGCGCAGGTGACTGGCAACACTGGCCAGCCCCTGCATGGTGCTTGCTACATCCGCGTCGTCTCCCATGAGGGAGACGAACACGTTGGCATGCCGAAGGTCGCGCGTCACGTCAACCGCGGTCACGGTGACGAACGCGCGGATTCGCGGATCCTTCGCGCCTTCCGACAGGAAGGTCGCGACCTGTTCGCGAATCGATTCGGCGACGCGGTCAGGACGCCGCGGTTCGCCCATGGTCCCTCCTCAGGACTTATTGGCCTGGTCGAGGGTACGTGCCACTTCTTCGGTCCGGTAGCACTCGAACACGTCGCCGATCTTGACGTCGTTGAAGTTCTCGATGCCGATACCGCACTCGTAGCCTTCCTTGACTTCGTTGACGTCGTCCTTGAAGCGACGCAGCGACGCCAGGGCGCCATCGTAGATCTCGATGCCGTCGCGGATGACACGCACCCGACCCCGGCGATTGATGATCCCGGAGCGCACGATGCAACCGGCGATGGTCCCGATGCGCGCGACCTTGAACGTTTCGCGCACCTCGGCTTCGCCGAAGACCACTTCGCGCTCTTCGGGGCGCAGCATCCCTTCGAGGGCGGCCTTCACATCGGCGACCGCCTCGTAGATGATGCGATACAGCTTGATGTCCACGCCTTCGCGCTCGGCGGCATTGCGGGCGTTGTTGTCGGGGCGGACGTGGAAGCCGATGATGATGGCGCCCGACGCCTTGGCGAGCAGGATGTCGCTCTCGGCAATCGCACCGACACCACGGTGCACGATGTCGACCTGGACTTCCGGATTCGACAGCTGTCCGAGTGCGTCGGCCAGCGCTTCCGCCGGACCGCCCTGGTCGGCCTTGATGAGCAGGCGCAGCTGGCGCTTCTGGCCGGCGGCGGTCTGCGACATGAAGTCTTCGAGCGAGACGATGCCACGCGTGGTGCGGCGGCTCTTGGCTTCGCGATCGAGGCGCTCACGACGCTGCGCGATTTCGCGCGCGGCGGTCGCGTCTTCCACGACGAGGAGCTGATCGCCGGCCATCGGTACGCCGGTGAGGCCGAGGATCTGCACCGGGATCGCCGGTCCCGCTTCCTTGACCTGCTTGCCGCGTTCATCGAGGAGCGCGCGCACGCGCCCCGAGTGAATGCCGCAGATGTAGTCGTCGCCGACGCGCAGCGTGCCATTCTGCACGAGCACGGTGGCCACGGGTCCCTTGCCCTGGTCGAGCTGCGCTTCGACCACCGAGCCGGTCGCGCGACGCGACGGATTGGCGGTGAGCTCCAGGATGTCGGCCTGCAGGGCGATCTGTTCGAGCAGTTCGGGCACGCCCGTGCCCTTCTTCGCCGAGATCTCCGAATGCAGCACGCTGCCGCCGAACTCTTCGAGCACGACGTCATGCTGCAGCAGGTCTTGCTTCACCTTGGCGATGTTCGCCGTGGGGAGATCGACCTTGTTGATGGCGATGATGATCGGCACGCCGGCGCTCTTGGCGTGCGAGATCGCTTCCACGGTCTGCGGCATCACCTGGTCGTCGGCGGCAATGACGATCACGACGATGTCGGTGACCTGCGCACCGCGCGCACGCATGGCCGTGAAGGCCTCGTGACCCGGCGTGTCGAGGAAGGTGATCGAACGCCCGCCACCGATCTGCACGTGGTACGCGCCGATATGCTGCGTGATGCCACCCGCTTCGCCGGCAACCACGTTGGCCTTGCGGATGTAGTCGAGGAGCGACGTCTTGCCGTGGTCGACGTGACCCATGATGGTGACGACCGGCGGACGCGGCCGGAGATCCTCGTCGCTGTCCTCCGTCTGCTCTTCCGGGAGGTCGGCGGCGTAGTCGCTTTCCTTGACGGCCTGGAAGCCGAATTCGCCGGCGATCAGTTCGATCTGGTCGAAGTCGAGGCGCTGATTGATGGTGACCATCAGGCCGAGCGACTTGAAGGCAAAGCCGACGATCTGCGTGGCGGAGATGCCGAGGATCTGCGCGAGTTCGGAGACGGTGATGAACTCGTTCACGCGCACGGTCTTCCGCTCGCGCTCGGCGGCGGCCTGGCGCTGCTCCTCGATCTCGGCGCGCATTTCGGCGCCAAAACGGCGACCCGGGCGGCCACGCTGCGGCGCACCGCGCAGGGCCGTCATGGTCTTGGAGATGTTCGCGGTCACCGCTTCCTGATCCACGGCCCCGCGCTTGCCCTTCTTGCCGCGACGCTGCTGGTTCCCGCCGCCCTGCTGGGCTGCGGCACCCGTGCTCTGCTGCCCACCGCCACCACCACCGCCACCACCACCCTGCATGGGCGGGCGACGATCATCGCGGCGCTGGCCCTGCGAGAGGCCACCACCGGGGGCAGCGGACGCGATCGGGCGCGCGCCGCCAAAGCTCGGTCCGGCGCTGGCGACCGGACGTGGACGCGGTGCGCCCGGCACCACCGGGCGCGGACGCGGACGGTCTGCCGGGAGCGACGGCGCGGGCGGCGCTGACGGGGCGGCCGCGACGGGTGCCGAGGGGGGCGTGTCCGACGAGGGGGCCGGTGCCGCGGCTTCGACAGCC
>JAIEMN010000073.1 GCA_019752115.1 Gemmatimonadaceae bacterium | reverse complement strand
CTCCGCACCCGCGAGACGGCGGTCCCGGGCACCTCGGGCGCCGTCTCGCTGGCGGGCACTGCCGGCATGCTGGCCGCTGCGGCGGCGCTCGCGACGCTGGCGGCGGCCGTGCGGCTCATTCCGTGGGCGGCGGTGCCCGTCGTGGCCTACGCCGGCGCCTGCGGCGCCCTGGCGGACACGGTGGTGGGCGCCTGGCTGCAGGCACGCCGCTGGTGTCCGACCTGCGCCCGCGCCACGGAACAGCCTGTGCATCGCTGCGGCACCAGCACGCACGCCGACGGCGGGCTCGCGTGGCTTACGAATGATCGGGTGAACCTCATCTGCACCCTCGTCGGCGCAGCGGTCGCCCTGGCCCTGCAGTAATCCCGCGCGCACCACGTGCTGGACCTTTCGCACGCCGCGGTGTGTTTTTGAGACAGACCGTGAGTGCCCTCTGGCTGGAGTGCCGTGCATGCCCCGACAACACACGCAGGTGCTGGTGGTGGGCGGCGGGCCGGCGGGGAGCAGCGCGGCATGGCACTGTGCGCAGCGGGGGCTCGAGGTCTGTGTCCTCGACAAGGCGCACTTTCCCCGCGCGAAGCCCTGCGCCGAGTACGTGAGCCCGGAGGGCTCGCGCATTCTGGCCGCCATGGGCGCGCTGGACGCCCTCGAACAGGGCGACGCCGCGCAGCTGACCGGCATGGTCGTGCACGCGCCGAACGGCGCCCAGATCCACGGCGAGTTCGTGGCCCGTCACGGCTTTCGCGGCTTCCGCGATCGCGGGTTGGGAGTGCGACGCGAGGTGCTCGATGCGCTGCTCCTCGAGCGCGCCCGCGCGGCGGGCGTGGCGGTGCGGGAAGGCGCGTCGGTGGCGCAGATCAACCAAGCGCCAGACGGCCGGGTGGAGGGCGTGACGCTGCGGGATGGCACCACGCTCTCGGCCGCGGTGGTCATCGGCGCCGATGGCTTGCGCTCGGTCGTGGCGCGTCGCCTGAATCTGGCCCACGTCGCGCGTTGGCCGCGGCGCGTGGCGCTGGTGGCGCACTACGACGGCGTGCGCGACATGGGCACGCTTGGCGAGATGCACGTGACCCGCACCGGCTACGTCGGGCTCGCGCAGGTGAGCGGTGGCCTGACCAACGTGGCGCTCGTGGTACCGGCGCACCGCGCCCGGCACTTCGCCGGCGATGCCGCCGGGGCCCTCGACGCGTGGCTCGCCGCGCAGCCGTCGCTGGCCGCACGCTTCGCGCACGCCACACGCGTCACGCCGGTGCGCGCCACCGGCCCCTTTGCCTCGCGGGCGCGACGCGCGTGGGCCCCCGGCGCCCTGTTGGTGGGCGACGCGGCCGATTTCTTCGACCCGTTCACCGGCGAGGGGATCTATGCCGCGTTGCGTGGAGGGGAGCTGGTGGCCGAGGCCGCGCAGGCAATGGTGGAGGCCCCGTCGCGCGAGGCGCTCGACGCCGCCGGCGCCGCCTATACCCGCGCCCGGCACGCCGCCTTTGCCGGTAAATGGCGCGTGGAGCGACTGATCGGCACTGCCGTGGCCATTCCGGCGTTGCTCAATCATGCGGCGCGCGTGCTCTCGCGCGACCGTGATCTCGCCGATCTGCTGATCGGGGTGACGGGCGACTTCGTGCCACCCAGTGCGGTGCTGCGCCCGCGTACGCTGCTGCGCCTGCTCTGGCCGCTGCGGCGCCCGGATTCTGCCATGCCTGCCTAACCTGATGATCGATCACGACCTCTTTCGCGCGGTCCTTGGCCGCTTTGCCAGCGGCATCACCGTCATCACCGCGGCCGCGCCCGATGGCACGCCGCACGGGATGACCGTGAGCGCCTTTTCGTCGCTCAGCCTCGAGCCACCGCTCATTCTCGCCTGCATCGCGAACGACGCGACGATGGCGCCACTGCTCAACCAGTGCGCGTCGTTCACCGTGAACATCCTGAGCAGCCAGCAGGAGGCGCTCTCGCGGCGCTTTGCCGGTCCGCTCGATGACCGCTTTGCCGGAGTGGGCTACACCACCGGTGAGCTGGGGAATCCGGTGCTCGAGGACGTGCTGGCGTGGCTCGAGTGCCGGCTCGTCGCGCGTCATCCGGCAGGCGACCACACGATCATGGTGGGTCAGGTGGAGCACGCCGGCGTCCGGGACGGCCGTCCGCTGCTCTACTACCGAGGCGGCTACGCGCAACTCGAGCGCTGAGCGCCGCGCGCACGGCGCCGATGCGGTGGCGCGGCAGCGGCCATGAGCCTGCTCACGCCCGCGCGTCGGCGTGACGCGGAGATTCTCGACGATCCGGATGCCGATCCGGCGCTCGCGCTGCGCTCGCTGCGGGATGTGGCGCTGGCCAATGCCTTCTTTGGCGGGCGGCGGGCCGTCGTGCACGAGGTGCGCACGGTCCTCGCGCCGCTGGCCCGCGGCACGACGTGCACGTTGCTTGATGTCGGCACCGGCCTGGGTGACATCCCCCGCGCGGCACAGCGGGTCGGGAACGCGCGTGGCGTGACGGTCCGCACGATTGGCGTCGAGCTTGCCGTGCCGATCGCGCGCGCGGCCGCCGCGCGCTGTAGCCATGCCGTCGCCGCCGACGCGCAGGCGCTCCCCTTCGCGACAGCGAGTATCGATGTCGTGACCTGCTCGCAGGTGCTGCATCACTTCGATGGCGACGCCGCCGAGCAGTTGCTGCGCGAGTGCACTCGCGTGGCCCGCCACGCGGTGATCATTGGCGACCTCCGCCGCAGCTGGCTCGCGATTGCCGGGCTCTGGGCCGGGTCGTACCTGCTGGGGTTTCATCCCGTGAGCCGACACGATGGTATCGTGTCGATCCGCCGCGGGTACACGGTGCAGGAACTGCGCGCGCTGGTGCAGTCTGCTACCGGCTGCACGCCGCATACGCGCGGCGGTCTGGGCTTTCGCGTGGTGGCACGCTGGACCCCACCGGCGCAGGCACCGCTTTCGTCTTCTTCGGGGACCGCTGGATGATTGAGCCATTCTCGCTTGGGCCGCCACCACCGGGCCGTCTGGTGACGACCGTCGACGAACAGATCGTGCGCGCACCGGTGGCGCGCATCTTCGAAATCGCCGCCGCGGTGGAACACTGGCCGGCGTACCTGCCGCACTATCGCTACGTGCAGTTCCGCGACCGCGCGCCCGATGGCGGGGGCGTCGTGGAGATGGCGGCGAATCGCCCGTTCGGCCTCTTCAACTGGCCGACGTGGTGGCTCTCGGAGATGGCGGTGAATACCGAGGTGCCGTGGGTGCGCTTCCGCCACATCGGCGGCGTGACCACCCGGATGGACGTGGAGTGGAGCTTCACCCCGGTCGAGGGCGGCACGCTCACACGCATCGTGCACGTGTGGGACGGCCCCTCGTGGCCACTGATCCGCGAGTTCGCGGCGACACAGGTCATCGCCCCGGTGTTCGTGCATGGCATTGCCTCGCGTACGCTGGCAGGACTCGCGCGCGTCGCGGAACAGCCGGCCCGGGGGGCCGCATGAGCCACGCCCCGAACGGCAAGCGCCGTGTCGCCATCACGGGCATCGGCTGCATCACGCCCATCGGCGTGGGGGTGGAGGGGCTGTGGCAGGGGCTCCGCGCCGAGCGGTCGGCAGTGGGGCCGGCCACGCGCTTCGACGCGTCGATCTTTCGCTCGCAGTGTGCAGCGCAGATCGAGGACTTCGACCCGACCACCTACATCGACGCGAAGCGCGTCAAACGCCTCGATCGGTTCAGTCAGTTCGCCGTTTCGAGCGCCTACCTCGCGCTGGCCGATGGTCAGCTGGATCTCGCGACGACCGATCGCGAACGCGTGGGGGCGATGATGGGCACGGCGTTGGGCGGGGTGGGCTACGCTGAAGAGCAGGCCGCCCGCTTTCTGCATGGCGGCCTGCGTGCGGTGGACGCCACGCTCGCGCTCGCGGTCTTCGGCGGATCGGCGAGCTGCAACATGGCGATCGAGTTCGGCGTCTCGGGGCCCAACTCCACGAATGCGATGAGCTGCGCGAGCGGCTCGATGGCCATTGGTGAAGCGTTCCGGCAGATCCGCGATGGCTACGCCGATGTGATGCTCGCCGGCGGCTCGGAAGCGCCACTCGCCACGCTCTGCTTTGGCGCCTTTGCGCTCATTCGCGCGATGAGCACGCGCAACGACGATCCGACGCACGCCTCCCGCCCCTTCGACAAGGACCGCGACGGGTTCGTGATGGGCGAAGGCGCGGCGGTCCTGCTGCTCGAATCCTGGGAGCATGCCACCGCCCGCGGGGCGCGCATCTACGCCGAACTCGCCGGCTACGGCACGACCAACGACGCGCACCACATGACCGCGCCGCTCCCCGACGGGGCACAGGCCGCGCGATGCATGAAGAACGCGCTGCGCGATGCGGGGGTCACCGTCGGCGATGTGGCGTACATCAACGCGCACGGGAGCAGTACGCCGCTCAACGATCCCACCGAAACGCACGCCATCAAGCAGGTGTTCGGCGATCAGGCCTACCAGGTGCCCATCTCGAGCACCAAGGGCTACTACGGCCACGCGCTGGGCGCGAGCGGCGCCTTCGAAGCCGCGATCAGCGCGCTGACGATCGCGCGCGGCTGGATCCCGCCGACGCTCGGGCTCGAGACGCCGGATCCGCTCTGCGATCTGGACTACGTACCGGGCACGGGGCGCGCCCTGCAGCCGTCGGTGGTGCTGTCGAACTCCTTCGGCTTTGGCGGCATCAACGCGGCGCTGGTGCTACGGCAGGCTCGCGAGTAGGGGCTCCAGCCAGCCGCCGAGCCAACGCTTCAGGTCTCGAACGTCTCCCGATAGCGTTCCATCGACCGGCGAATGATGTCGTAGGCTTCGACCGACGACTTCCAGCCGGTGATTTCCATGCGCTTGCCTTCGAGGTCCTTGTAGATCAGGAAGAAGTGCTCGACTTCCTTGAGGTAGTGCCCCGAGAGGTCGGCGATATCGAAGACATCGTGGTAGTACGGGTCGTCGGCCGGGACGGCGAGGATCTTGTCGTCGGGCTCGCCCTTGTCGAGCATCATGAGCACGCCGATCGGACGGGCCGTGATCTGGCAGCCCGGGAAGGTCGGCTCGTTGATCTTCACGAGGACGTCGAGCGGGTCGTTGTCCTCATGCAGCGTGCGGGGGATGAACCCGTAGTCGCCCGGGTAGTGCACCGCCGAGTAGAGCACGCGATCGAGCTTGAAGTGCCCGGTTTCCTTGTCGAGTTCGTACTTGTTGCGCGAACCGGCCGGGATCTCGATGATCGCGGTGACCTGCTCCGGCGGATTCTTGCCGGCGGGGATATCGTGCCACGGGTTGTGCAGCATGCCTCGAGGGGTATGGGTCTCAGCGGCTGCGCAGGGCAGCCGCGGCGTCGATTGCGAAGTAGGTGATGATGAGATCCGCGCCGGCGCGAGCGATGGCGATGAGCGATTCCATCATCGCTCGGTCGCCGTCGATCCACCCCTTCTCGGCGGCGGCCTTGATCATCGAGTACTCACCGCTCACCTGATACGCCGCGAGGGGCAATCCGGTGTCCTGCTTCACGGCGGCAATGATGTCGAGGTACGCCCCGGCGGGCTTCACCATCAGGATGTCCGCGCCTTCCTGGACGTCCAGCCTCACTTCCCGTAACGCTTCCCGGGCGTTCGCCGGATCCATCTGATAGCTGCGGCGATCGCCAAAGGCCGGCGTGCTCTCGGCGGCTTCGCGGAACGGCCCGTAGAACGCCGAGGCGTACTTGGCCGCGTAGCTCATGATCGGGATGTGCGAGAACCCGGCCTCGTCGAGCGCTTCGCGGATGTGCCCGACGCGATGGTCCATCATGTCGCTCGGCGCGATGATGTCGGCACCGGCGACGGCGTGCGCCAACGCTTCCTTGGCCAGCAGCCCAAGCGTCGCGTCGTTGTCCACGTCGCCGTCGGGGGTGAGCAGCCCGCAGTGGCCGTGGTCGGTGTACTCGCACATGCAGACGTCGGTGATCACCACCAGCTGCGGAAACGCGGCCTTCACCGCGCGCACCGCCTCCGCCACCGGGCCGTGCGGATCCCACGCCGAGGAGCCTTCGGCATCCTTGGTGTCGGGGATGCCGAACAGCAGGATGCCACCGAGGCCATGCGCCACGGCCTTCTCGGCATCCTTGAGCAGTTCATCGACGCTCGTCTGGTAGACGCCCGGCATCGAGCCGATCGGCTGGCGGATGCCCTGCCCCGAGCGCACGAACAGCGGCCAGATGAACTGCGCCGGATCGAGACGCGTTTCGCGCACCATGCGGCGAATGCCGTCGGTGCGACGCAGGCGACGCGGCCGGATCGGGTTGGCGGAGATCCAGCCGCCGAAGTCGCTCTGGTCGTCGGCGAGGATGTCGTCGAGTCGGGTGCCCATCAGTGTGCTCCAGGTGCGGGCGTGTCGGTGGTCGGGGCGCGCAGGTCGGCGAGAATGCCGGCGCCGCCCGCGGCATGCAGCTGCTGCGCGAGCGTCCGACCGCTTTCAGCGGGATCGTTCACATTGATCGGCAATCCGCCGCGCACGACGGTTTCGCCGTCGATGCTGGCAATGATGCCGTGCAGCATGAGTCCGTACTCCGGCTCGTCGAGCGTCGCCGCGCCGATCGGCACCTGGCAGCCGCCCTCAAGGGTCGCGAGCAACGCGCGCTCGGCGGTGATCGCCACGCGCGTCGGCGCGTGATCGAGCTGCCGCAGAATGGCGAGCATCGCCTCGTCGTTCGCGCGCGCCTGCACGGCAATGGCCCCCTGCCCCGGCGCCCCCAGCCAATCGGGTGCGTCGAGGAGCGACACGATGCGATGACCGAGCCCGAGGCGACGGAGACCGGCAGCGGCGAGCAGCGCCGCATCCACCTGCCCCTCGTCGATCTTGCGCAGGCGCGTCCCCACATTGCCGCGCAGCTCCCGCACGTCGAGATCCGGGCGCATCGCGCGCAGCTGCGCCCGACGGCGCAACGACGACGTGCCGACCTTGGCGCCTTCCGGCAGTTCGGCGAGGCTCTTGGCCGTGGTGCTCGGCCCCGTCACGAAGGCATCACGCGGATCCTCGCGCTCGAGCAGCGCCACGATGGTGAGCCCCGCGGGGTCAGCGGTGGGCAGATCCTTGAGCGAGTGCACCGCACAGTCGGTGCGACCGGCCAGCAGATCGGCCTCAAGTTCGGCGGTGAACAACCCCTTCTCACCGATCGCCGACAGCGGCTTGTCGAGAATGCGATCGCCGATCGTGGTATACGTGACGAGCTCCGACTCCACGCCAAGGGCGGCCAGCAGCGAGGCGACCTGACGGGCCTGGAACAGCGCGAGCTCCGAGCTGCGCGTGCCGATTTTCAGGGGGGCAGACATGGGGGCGAATCTAGTGGAATCGGGGCGGGTTCGGATCGGGGGGAGGCGGAGACTGGAGGTCGGAGGTCGGAGGTCGGAGGTCCGAGGTCGGACATGAGACGTGAGTAACCCCCGAGAGCTCAGGGGGCAGGACGTCAGGGGGCAGAGCTCAGGACTGCGGCGGTCCTGAGCTCTGCCCCCTGACGTTCTGCCCCCTGAGCTCTAAGGGGTTCCGCTTGTTCCCGGACTATACGCCCTGACGATCTCTCTGACCCACCCTTCCATCACCGCCGCCGTCGACTCGACCTTCACCGGAAACCCCGCCGTCCGTGCCGCCTTGGCCGTCACCGGGCCGATGCACGCCACCGGGACGCGAGCCGCGTGCTCGGGGGGAAGCGCGTCAAGGAGCGAGTCCACCGCGCTCGGGGCGGCGACGGTCACGAGGTCGAGGACCCCCGACCGTGCGAGGGCGCGGATCTGGGCCTGGCCGTCGGGATCGGGGGCGCTGCGGTACGTGGGGATGACCTCGACGTCGGCCCCGAGGGCGCGCAGCCCCTGGGGGAGGACATCGCGGGCACCGGCCGCGCACGGATAGAGCATGCGTGCGCCTTCCACGTCGCTGCGCGCGGCCATCTCGTCCAACATCCCCTCGGCCTGCGATTTCTCCGGCTGCACCGATGGCACACGCCAGCCGAGCTTCTCCACCGCCGCGGCGGTGGCCCCGCCGACCACGGCGAGGCGGCGCGTTTCCATGATCTCGTTCATCCGCGCCTCCTGCACGACACGCGCGAGATGCTCCACCGCATTGACGCTCGTCAGCAGCACCCAGTCGAACTGGCGGAGTTCGCGCACGGCCACGCGCAGCGGCGCCGGGTCGAGCGCTTCGATGCGGGTGAGAGGAATCTCGTGCACCGTGGCGCCGTGACGACGCAGGGCATCGGCCAACGGCGTGCCGCGGTCACCGGCGCGCGTGACGGCAATAACGAGTCCCGCCAACGGCTGCGGCCGCCCCGCGCTGCTGGGTCCACGAACGTTCGACATGGTCGTACATTAGCAGCAGCCCCGGGTCACAGGCGACCCGGTGTGGGTTGGCCCACACGGCTGAGCCCTGTCTCGCCTTCCTCTTCGCCACGCCGGCGCGCCGGCGACTCCCCGCCATGAGCGATATCGACGTCCTGCTGCAGGAGAACCGTTCGTTCCCGCCTCCGGCCGCATTTCAGGCCAAGGCGCACGTGCACACCACGCGACTTCAGGAAGATGCGGCGGCCGATCCCGAGGGCTTCTGGGCCCGGGAAGCCGCGTCGCTCGACTGGATCAAGAAGTGGGATCGTGTGCTCGAGTGGTCGCCGCCGCACGCGAAGTGGTTCACGGGCGGGCAGCTCAACGCGTCGGTGAACTGCGTCGATCGGCACATCACCACCGCGCGCCGCAACAAGGCCGCGATCATCTGGGAAGGCGAACCCGGCGACCGCCGCATCTTCACCTACTGGGATCTGTACCGCGAAGTGAATCTCGCGGCCAACATGCTCAAGAAGCTCGGCGTGAAGAAGGGCGATCGCGTGGCGATCTACCTGCCGATGATTCCCGAAGCCGTCATCGCCATGCTCGCCTGCGCGCGCATCGGCGCCATTCACACGGTGGTCTTCGGCGGCTTCTCGCCGGAGTCGCTGCGCGATCGCATCAACGACTGCGGCTGCAAGGTGCTCATCACCGCCGACGGCGGCTACCGCCGCGGCTCGACGGTGCCGCTCAAGCGCAATGCGGACGAAGCGCTCAAGGAGTGCCCCACCATCGAGCACGTGCTCGTCGTGATGCGGCGCCGCAGCGGCGTCGGCGACGAAACGTTCGCCGAAATGCAGGAAGGGCGCGACCACTGGTGGCACCGCATGAAGCGCGAAGTGCCCAAGTTCTGCGAGCCGGAGCCGATGGATGCCGAGGACATGCTGTTCATCCTCTACACGTCCGGCACCACCGGCAAGCCGAAGGGGATCGTGCACACCACCGGCGGCTATCTCACCGGCGCCGCCACCACGACCAAGTACGTCTTCGATCTCAAGGATGAAGACGTCTACTGGTGCACCGCCGATATCGGCTGGATCACCGGGCACTCGTATCTCGTGTACGGCCCGCTCGCGGTGGGCGCGACGTGCGTGGTGTACGAGGGCGCGCCCGATTGGCCCGACAAGGACCGCTTCTGGAGCATCTGCGAGCGCTACGGCGTCACGGTGTTCTACACGGCGCCCACGGCCATTCGCGCGTTCATGAAGTGGGGCAAGCAGTACGTCGAGAAGCATGACCTCTCGCAGCTGCGTCTGCTCGGCTCGGTCGGTGAACCGATCAACCCCGAAGCGTGGATGTGGTACCACGAGCACATCGGCAAGGAACGCTGTCCGATCGTGGACACCTGGTGGCAGACGGAGACCGGCGCGATCATGATCACGCCACTGCCGGGAGTCACCGCCACCAAGCCGGGATCCGCGACCACGCCGTTCCCCGGCATCAAGGCCACGCTGCTCGACGCCGATGCCAGCGAAGTCGGCGTGGGCGGTGGCCTGCTGGCCATCACGCACCCCTGGCCGAGCATGCTGCGCACGATCTGGGGCGACGATCAGCGCTACGTGGATACCTACTTCTCCAAGTGGCCCGGCCGCCCCGACCTCTACTTCCCGGGTGACGGCGCCAAGCGCGACGACGACGGCTACCTGTGGATCCTCGGGCGCGTGGACGACGTGCTCAACGTGGCCGGCCATCGCATCGGCACGATGGAAGTCGAAAGCGCGCTCGTGGATCACCCCGCCGTGGCCGAGGCCGCGGTGGTGGGCAAGCAGCACGACCTCAAGGGGCAAGCGATCGCCGCGTTCGTCACGCTGCGCTCCGGGTTCCATGCCAGCGGCAGCCTCCGGGACGAACTGCGCGAGCACGTGGCGCTCAAGATCGGCGCCCTCGCCCGGCCGGATGACATCCTCTTCAGCGCGGATCTTCCCAAGACGCGCTCGGGTAAAATCATGCGCCGGCTGTTGCGGGACATCGCCGAAGGGCGCGCCCTCGGGGACACGACGACACTGGCGGACCCCAGTGTCGTGGCGAGCCTCAAGGATCAGTACGAAAACCAGGAGTAGCACGCGCCCATGACACGACGTGCGCCACCCATGTGACGCACGTCGCAGTCCCGCGACCGCCGGCTTCGTACCGTTCTCGGCACGAAACCGGCGGTTGTGCTTTTTCGTCTATACTTCTGTCATGTCGATTCTCAACAAGCTCTTCCCCGAAACGCTCTTTCCGCGCAAGCTCTCGGCCGACGCCGAGCAGCGGCTGCGTCTCGCGCAGGCGCGCGCCGAGGAGTCGCTCATCCGGGCGCATGTCGAGAACGCCCTGCACTTCGTGGACACGCTTGCCACCGACGTGGGCTACGAGCGGGCGCTCGACATTTACATTCGCGAACTGAGCGTCCCGGAGCCGCTGGCGTCGGTGGTGGCGACGCGCGCACTGGTCGCGCTTGGCGAAGCGCTGCAGCCGGTGGCGGAGGCGGCCGAGATGCCAATGCCCGCGCTCCGCATTGAAGAGGCCGCTGCCCGCCGGCGCGCCTAGGCGCGCCGGCCGCTCCTCACTTACCGGCCCAGACGCGCTCCAGAAACAGGTACCGCGCGCGCGGCTCCGGCTCGGCCTTGGACGTGACGTCGATGCGCATCCGCATCGCCCGTCCGTCCGCCGGCACACCACTGGGCCACTCCGGCAGGTCCGCGCCGTTCGGGTTCCCCGTCTTGATGAAGTTCACGAAGTAGCGCTGCATGACGCGCGACACGGTGAAGTCGTCGGGTGTCCACGCGTATACGACATTCGTGCGGAGATTGCCCATCGCATACTCAATTTCCGCGGAGTGCACCGCTCCCGGCTCGGGGAGATTTGGGCGCCCCGTAGGCGGCTTTGAGAGCGCTGGGCGCGCGCGCGTGAAGAAGTAGCGATAGACTGGCTGTCCGCTGGTGCGCGCGTGCAGATCGATCCAGCGCCACGTTGAAAAGCCGATGAACTGATCGCCCGCCACGGCATTGGCGGCAGCGATCACGCCTTCAATCGCGGGATAGTGAGCCGCGGCTTCGGCGGCGTTGGCCCCAAAGACCTGCGTCAGTGCAGCGCTGAGCCCCGCGGCGGTCGTATCGCCGCGCAGCAGGCCGCGCCCGGATGCTTCCAACTCATTCCAACCGGCCAGCAGCGGTACTTTGGCCTGGGCCCCGCGTTCAAGTCGTGCCGAGGGCGATTCGGGGAAGAATCGACCGTCCACGACGGGCCCGAAGCGGGGCAGATCCGCGCGCGCAGACCAGTCGAGCAGTTGCGTCGCACCGAGCGCGCGGAGCGCCGCGAGATCGGGAGCGCCCACACCGGCCGCGAAGCGCTCGCCGTTCGTGGCCGCAACCTCAAGCGTCATCATCGCGCCGCGGCCGATCAGCGAGCCGCTTTCGCCAATCGCGCGCGCAAAGAGCCCGGTCGAGCCCGGTGCGGTCATCTGCGCGCTCACCGAGAAGGAGCCGGCGGATTCACCGGCAATCGTCACCCGCGCCGGATCCCCACCGAAGGCGGCAATGTTCGCCTGCACCCAGCGCAGCGCCGCTTGCTGATCGAGAAAGCCGTAGTTCCCCGCCGCCTTCGCCGACGACTCGGCGATCAGCCCCGGATGCACGAACGAGCCGAAGATGCCCAACCGGTAGTTCACGGTGACCGCGACGATGTCCTGCGTCGCCATGCTCTCGCCGTCGTACCGCAATTCGGATCCATCGCCTGCCGACAGGCCGCCGCCGTAGAAGTACACCAGCACCGGCAACGCACCGCGCGCAGACTTGGCGGGAGCCCACACGTTGAGGTAGAGGCAATCTTCACTGGTGCCGTCGCTCCGGAACACCATGTCGCTGAAGAGCCGTGCCTGCATGCACATCGGCGAGAAGCGATCCGCCTCGCGCACGCCGGTCCACGGCGCGGGCGGGGCGGGCGGCTGCCACCGACGCTCGCGCACAGGGGGCTTCGCGAAGGGAATCCCGCGAAACGCGCGGACGCCGCTCGGCAGCGTGACGCCGCGAAGCACGCCCTGCCGCGTCGTCACCTGCGGAGCGGACTGCCTCGTCGTCTGGCCGGAAACGACAAACGGCGACCCAAGGGTCGCCGCCGTCGCCATCAGCAGGATGGAGCGTCGCATCGCTTACTTCTTCGCGCTGTCGCCAGCCGGCGCCGCCGCCGCCGGCGCATTGACCGCCCCGGCCGTCTTGAGCGAGTCGAGGATCTTGATCATCTCGTCGACATTCGGCGTCGGCGAGTAGGCCCGATTGCCGATCACGATGGTGGGCGTGCCGTTGATGCCGAGCTTCGTGCCTTCGGCCTGGTTGGCCATGATCTGCGCCATCGGCCGCTGCTTCTCGAAGCAGTCGTTGTACTTGGCCATGTCGAGGCCGAGGCCCTTGGCGTACTCGTCGATGATCTTGCGGGGATTGCTCGTGGCCTGGCCGTTCCAGTCGAACTGGCCTTCGTAGAGCTTGTCGTGCATTTCCCAGAACTTCCCCTGCTCGTCGGCGCAGCCGGCGGCGAGGTGGGCCGTGAGCGTGTTCTGATGCGCCTGCACGAGCGGGAAGTCCATGAACTTGAAGTTCGCGAGCCCCGCCTCGATCACGCGTTTGCGGAGATCCGGCTCCTGCACCGTGGCGAACTGGCCGCACCCTGGGCACTCGAAGTCGCCGAACTCCACGATCGTGATGGGCGCGTTCGGATCGCCACGCAGATAGCCGCGGGCCGCCGGCAGCGGTGCGTCGGTCTTGAGCTCGAGCGCCTTGGTCTTGTTGCCCTGCACGGCCGAGAAGATCGCCGTGCCGCCCGCCAGAACGACGGCCAGAATGATCACGATGAAGCCGGTGTTCGACTTCTTCTTGGGGGTCACCTTTGCCACACGCACTCCTCGAAGGCGACCGGGCGGGCCGGTCGGGTTCGTGTTCGGGTCGGACCACCGGCCGCGTCCGCGACGGCGAGTCCATGCGGCGCGAAAGGTATCCGGCGGTGCGTTCCCGGCGCTATCCTGCTCGCGTGTACACCGAGCACCTGATGATTCCCGTGGGCCCCGGGCGGCTGCACGTCGCCCGCACCGGGCGCGGCGGGCCGGCGGTGGTGCTGCTCCACGACTTTGGCGCGAGCAGCTTTCAATGGCGCGCCGTCGCGCCCGCCCTCGCCAATCGCGGCGTCACCGTCGTGGCCGTGGATCTGCTGGGCTTCGGCGAATCCGACCGCCCGATTGGGACCGCGACGGGCCCGGGTGCCCAGGCGGAGTATCTGGAGCGCGCGCTGACCGCGCTCCGCCTGAGCGCCGTGCAGGTAATCGGCCACGGTCTGGGCGCGCTCGTGGCGCTGCTGCTGGCGGCGGAACACCCGCATCGGGTGCTTCGCACGGGGCTCCTCGACCCGCTGCCCCCCGATGATCTGCCTGGACCGGCCATCCGGGCCATGCAGCGGGCCAGCGGTCGGGCTGCCCTGACGGCGAACAGCCTCTTCGGCGCGCGCCCTCTGCTGGAGGTGCTGCTCGCCGACGGACTCCCCGAAAACCACCCCGAGGCCGACCGCCTGCTGGCCCGCACACTCGCTCCGTTCGTGGGGCGCAACGGCATGGCCGACCTGCTGCAATTGGCCGCGGCGGTGACGCTCAGCCCGGGAGAGCGGGAGCGCCTAGGCCAGATCACGGGCCCGGTCCACTGCTGGCTGGGGCACGGGGATGGCGCCAGGCCGGGCGCGGCTCCCGAGGCGTGGGCCGGGATTCTCCCGAGCGCCACGGTGACCGCTGGTGAGACCGGTCAGCCCGTGGGCGCGTGGGTCGGCGAGTCCGCGCCCGCCGCAGTCACGGCAGCGATTCTGGCCTGGCTGACGTATCCCGAGTGAACTGGCGCGATTCTGGGCGATCTGGCACGATCCAGCACTAGGAAGCCGGTTTCTCATCGGTTAGATTTTTCATGCTGGCCCGGAGTCGCCGGGTCATGCGGTTCGACGCACTACCCAGAGGAAATGGCCAAGCCCAAGCTTCGTCCGCGTCGTGACGCCATGGTGCCCTCGCCGTATCAAGAGGCCCGTGACGAGCTGTTCCAGCAGATCATGCAGTGCGGTGTGATCGGGTGTCATCCCGAAGACCAGAAGGAGTGGTTCGACGCCACGATGGTCTACCTGGCAGATCGCTATCCGGAGATCAAAGCTCCCGAGATGGCCGAACTGCGGACGCTCGGCGAGCGCTTTGCGCAGCCCGCGAAAAAGCAGGAACCCGCTGCCGTCTGACCCTCGCGGTTCGATATACGCAGACCCGAACGCCTCCCTGTGGAGGCGTTCGTCGTTTGCGGCTCAGCCGGTCGGCGCTTGCCCCGGATCCTGCACCCGTTCGCGCCAGAGCATCAGCGTGTAGTCCACGGTCGCGCCGACGCCCAGCACGCCCACGAGCAGGACGAGCGGCATCACCCACCCGGGCGCCAGCAGCACCGCGAGAAAGGTGAGCAGCTGCGCGCCGGTGACCAGCTTGCCAATGAGGCGGGCTTTGAAGGTGATGGGGCGCAGCCAGCTCACGCTGCGAGCCACGAACCAGCCGATCACCGACATCACGTCGCGAAAGAGAATCAGCGCCGCCTGCCACCAGCGCAGCTCGCCGCCGATGAGATAGCTGATCACGACGCCCAGCACGAAGAAGCGATCGGCGACCGGATCTACGAGCGCCCCGAGACGCGTCATCGTGCGCGTCTTGCGCGCGAGCCAGCCGTCGAGAAAGTCCGTGATCGAGGCGGCGGCGATGAGCGCCAGCCGCACCGGGACCGCATCCGACGCCACGAAGCCGATCGCGAGCGCCACGCGGGACGTGGACACGAGATTCGGGACCGTGAAGACGGTGGCGCTATCGGGAACGCGGGCCATGCGTGGAAGCTATGCGGCTCCCGAAGCGAATGCAGGTCCGTTACCGTACCCGCATGCTCCCGGGCCTCCTCACCGATCCGCTGCCGCTGGTGGTGATTGGCATCGCCGTGGCGGTGCTCGCCTGGGACGTGTCGATGGCCGGCTGGATTGCCGCCCGGCGCGAAGCGCCGCGGCTCTTCACCCAGCTCACGGTGGTGTGCGGGCTGCTGGTGGTGCCCGTGCTCGTCATCAACGTCGCGTCCGGCACCGAATCGGGGGCGCGGACGATCTCGGGGATCACCTGGCTGGTGCCGGCCGTCACCATCGCCTTTGCGCTGCAGGTGCTTTATGCGGTGCTGGGCCGACTGATCTCGCTGGTCGTTGGACTCCCCATTCTGCTTTACGACCTGCTGCTCGCCGCCACCGCGGTGGGCGACTATCTCGTGACGCAGCGCGGCGGCGCCCCGACGTATCTGCAGGCGTTGCTCGCGGCGCGCGATGCGATCGTGGGCATGGGCGTGGGGCGCGCCGCGCTCGTGTCCCCGCTCACCGCCCTCGTGCCGATGATCGCGCCCGCCTATCCCGCGCGCTGGCGACTGTCCGGCGCCGTGCGCGCCGTGCTCGTGCTCGCGGCGACCGCGCTCACCACGCTGCTCATCATCGAATGGCCGCGCGGCATCGGCGCGGTGCGCAGCTACGAGCGCGCGTACACCGAACCCATGCAGGCCCGCCCCTCCGGGGATTTTGTCCTCGGCGTGCGCCTGTATCCCACGCTCGACGGCATGCCCCCGGCGCGTGCCGTCCGCAACGACGCCGCCATCGTGGAGGCGTTCACGCCCGATGTCGTGCTGCTCGTGCTCGATGACGACGGCACGCGGAGCGCCGCGCTCGACTCCCTCGCGCGCGTACTCGGGCCGCTGCGCGATGATTCGGTGCAGATTGCCGTCGCGCTGCGCCTCGATCGCACGCCCCCGGCCGCCGACGATGCCGACCGCCAGCTCTCGATCGAGCGGGTGCTGCAGCGCCTCGAACCGGATGTGCTCTTCCCCGCACTCCCCGACCCGGTCCCCACCTGGATCGGCAGCACGGCACCGTCGGCCGCCTGGTGGCAGCGCCTCCTCCGGCGTAGCAGCTCCACCGTGCAGCGGGTGCGCCCGCGCACGGTCCTCGGATGGGCCGCGGCCCGGCTCGATGCCACCGACAGTGCGACCTATGCGTGGGCGCGGCAGCCCTCGAACGGCGTGGAGCTGGTGGGTGCGATGAGTTTTCCGTCGTTCTCGGGACTGCCGGCCGTGGATGCGCGTCTCCGCGCGTTCGAGCGATGGCACGATGCCGCCGCGCAACGCGGACTCCCCACGATGCCACACTGGCTCGTGAACGTGGGCGGTCTTCCGCGCGCCCATGGCGACGCCGCGCAGGTGGCGGCCATTCGCCACGCGCTGGCGTGGGGGTCACGCCGCCCGTGGATTGGCGCGGCGATCGTGGGGGAGCCCGCCGATTACGACGGCTGGCTCGGTCTCCGCGCCTCCAATGGACGACCGCGCGCCGCGCTGGCCGCGATCGGGGCCGCGGCGCGGCGCATGAAGGAAGTGCGCGCCGGTAACTGACGGCGCGCGGCGTTCAGCCGGTGCCGCGCACCACGCCTTCGGCCACCCGCGCCGGATCGAAGTACCGCTGCGCCACGGCGTGCACATCAGCCGGCGTCACGGCCGCGAGCTGTGACGGCACCTCGGCGATCTCGTGCAGCCCCTCGCCAAACAGCCACGCATCCACCAGCTCGCCGAGCACGGTGCCTCCCGACTGCTGGGCGATGGCATGTGATCCGATCAGATAACGCTGGGCGCGCTCGACCTCGTCGGCCGTGGGCGCGGCGTCGCGGAAGCGGGCGAACTCCCCCAGCAGTCCCGCGCGCGCTTCGTCCTCGCGCGCCGGCGAGGTGGCGATATACGCCCCGAAGGCGCCACCAGCTCGACGTTCCACGGGAAACGCGCTCACGGTGTACGCCAGCGACTGCTTGTCGCGCAGCTGCTCGAAGAACCGGCCGCCCAATCCGCTCGCGATCGCCGACAAGACCCGCGTCGCGTAACGGGCACGATCCCCGCGCGCGGGCCCCGGGAAGAGCATCGCCAGCGCGGTCTGCTGCTTCGCACGCGACTCGTGCAGCTGGCGAGACTCCTGCGGCCAGCTGGCGTCGGGGAGCGCATACCCCTCATGCCACGCCAGCCCGCCGAACAGCTGATCGATCAGCACCGCCACTTCGTCGGGGGGCACATCGCCCACCACCGCAATGACCGACGCACTGCGCCGGATGTGCCGCTCGTGGAAGTGCCGCACCGCCGCCGCGTCGAGCATCGGCAAGGAGGTCTCGTTGCCGATCGTGGAGCGCGCGTACGGGTGGTCACCATACGCCGCGATGCTCGCGAGGCGCATCGGCCAGCGATGCATGTCGTCGCGGGCGCGCTTGAGCTCCGCCAGCGCCAGCGTGCGTTCGGTGCTCACCGCGTCGTCCTGCAAGACGGGCTCCTGCACCACGTCGGCCAGCAGGGCCGAGGCGGCGGTGAGATGCCGAACCGGCACGGACAGCGACCAGCCCAGCGATTCGAGTCCGACACTCACGCCAATGGAGCCGCCGAGTTCCTCGCTCGCTTCGGCCAGCTGCGCACCAGTGCGCGTACGCGTCCCCTTGAGCATTGCCTGCGCGGTGAGGCGCGCGAGCCCTTCGTGATGGGCTTCGTCCACCGCCGCGCCGCCGCGCTGAATGACGCCGATGTTCACGAGCGGCGAACCGGGGCGCGGCATCACCAGCACCGGCACACCGTGCGCGGTGCGATAGACATGAACGCCGTGATCCACCGTGCCGGCAGCCCGCAGGTGGAGCGCCGCCGAGGCGCGCTCCGGCACGGCGGCCGTGTTGATGGGCGTCAGGAGCTGCGGCGACGCCATCACCGCGCTCCCCGCGGGCACCCCGGCCAGCATGGCCTGCAGCGCGTCCACGCTGTCGGCGAGCGGCTCGGCGCCCGTCGGGCGGTAGGACACCACGGTGACGTTGGCCGGATCGAGATGCGCCTGCATCGCCGCCTGCACGCGATCGGCGGTGAGTGTCACCACGGCATCGTAGTACTGCGCGCCGGCATCGAGCCCGCCTTCGGCTTCCCAGCTGGCGAGGTATTGCGCCTGCCCATCCATACTTTCGAGGCGGCGCAGCCAGCGCGCCTCGAGAATGCGCTGCGCGCGGGTCACTTCACTGACCCGCAGGCCATCCACGCGCGCCGCCTGCAATTCGCGCCAGGTGGCCGTGGCCGCGGTGCGCGCCGTGGCGGCGGCGGCTTCGACATGCGCCACGAAGACACCCACATCGCCCGCGGTGTAATTCCACGCCGTGACCGCCGAGGCAAGCTGCTGCTCGCGCACCGCGCGATAGAGGCGAGACGCACGTCCGCTGCCAAGCGCGACCCCGGCCAGATCGAGCGCCGGGGTGTCCGGGTGCCCGAGGGGCGGCACCCGCCACCCAAAGGCCAGATGCTGTTGCGCGATATCGCCGCTCCAGTCACGAAAGCGCACGCCCGGAGCGGCGATCTCCTGCGGGCCGCGATCACGCGCCGGGCGCCCGGCCTCGAGCGCGCCGTAGCGCGCCATCACTTCGCGGCGCACGTCGTCCACCTGCACATCGCCCACGATGGCGAGCACCGTATTGTCGGGGCGGTACCAGTGGCGATAGAAGCGCAGCAGATGCTCGCGCGTGAACGTGCGAAGTCCGTCTTCCTCACCGATGCGCCAGCGACGGATGCGGTGCCGATCGTGCAGCACGGCGTACAACGTTTCGATGGCGACCGCGTAGGCCGTGTCCTTCTTGCGCTTGGCCTCCTGAATGATGACCTCGAGCTCGCGCGCGAGCTCCTCGCCATCGATGACCGAGCGGGCGTAGGCATCGAACTGGATCTCCAATCCGGCCACGAACGACGCGCTCGGCAACACCGTGTAATAGCTGGTGTGGTCGTAGATGGTATGCGCGTTGAGGTAGCCACCGTTGGCCTTCGTCTCGCGCGCGATCTGGCCGACACCGCGCGTGGGCGTCCCCTTGAAGAACATGTGCTCGAGCACGTGCGCGATGCCGATGATGTCGTCGGTCTCGTCGAAGTACCCGGCCTTCACATGGGTGACGATCGCCACGACGGGCGCCGAGGTATCGCGACGCACGAGCAACGTGAGGCCATTGGGGAGCACCTCACGCACGGTATCATGATGCAGCGCGAGCGCATCGCTCGGTCGCGTAGACAATCCGGTCATCGGAGGGGAGCAGGAGGGAACGCGGCGGGCGCGGTCGGCACGGGCCCGATGCAGCGCTGCCAGTCACCCGCCCCGGCGCGCGTCGCCCACCGCTGTGCTTCATCATAGCGCTGCAGGCGATAGAGCGCGCACCCGAGAAAACCCTGTGCCACGCGATCGGACGGGTCGAGTTCGAGGGCGTGCACGTAGAACCGCCGGGCGATCTCCGGCTGCCCATCGGCCAGCATGGTGGACGCGAGTTCGCGCTGCGCCACGGCGCTCGTGGGCGCCACGCGCACGGCGGCGGTGAGGAAGCGGCGCGCGCGCGCCAGATCGCCCTCTTCGCGCGACATGCGCCCCAGGTAGATGAGCGGACGAGCGTCGGTCGGCTGCTTCTGCGCCAGCTCCACGAACGCATCGCGGGCTACCTCGCGCGCGCCGCGGGTGTAGGCGGCGACGCCGTCCTGATACAGACGGTCCATGCGCCCCACCGTGAACCACCAGATCGCGCCCGCCGCAGCGGCCACGACGAGCACGGCACCCGCGAGAAGGGGCAGCAGGTTGCGCCGCGCCCGCGGCGGCGGGACGAGCTCGACGACCGGGTCGGCCGATGTCGGCGGTGCGTTCGGCGATACGGAGGGCGGCGCGATCGACGGCACACCTCTCGGTGGCGGGACGGCGCCCGGCGTGCCGGCCGGTGCGGATGGCGGCGCATACGACGCCGAGGCATGCGCCGAGGCCGTTGGCGGCGCGTACGAGGCCACGCCCGGGACCACCGGTTCGAAGACGGCCGCGGGCAGCGCATGCTGCAGCGCCATCCACGCCTCGCGCACCTGAATGCGCTCGGCCTCGGTGCTGGCCGGGCCGGTGTGACGATCGGCGAGCGCCGTGAGCGCCACGAGCGCATGGGCATCGGGGAGCGACAGCTGCTGCAGGCGACGCGCTTCGCCCACCAGCGCCTGGCCCGTGAGCTCCGGGCGCTGCAGGACCAGCTGCAGGAGCGTCTGTGCGGCACGCCAGCACTCGGGCACCGGCGTGCGATCGTAGGCCCCAAAGACGGCACGCGCCGCATCGAGCGCGGCGCGAAGGGCATTCAGGTCAGGGTGAGGCGTGGCGGTCATGTCCTGGACATACCCGTGAAGGGGTCCAAGGATGCACGGCCGAGGCTGGTGTTGGACGCCGACACGATCGCCTCAGACGGACCACGGTAGCGTCAGCGCACGATGCGCAGCACACCGGCGTCCGCACTGCCGCGCAGAAACGCCTCGGGCGCGTGCGACGCGACGCGCACGCCCGTCGCGCCGTACGTGCGACGGGCTTCGAGCGCCATGTATTCATCGAGCGGGCGGCCCGCATCCCGCTGGTCCCGGAGCGCACGCACAATGTCTTCCCAGCTGCCTTCAATGGACGTCCCGTCCCGCAGCACCACCCGATGCGTACCGGCGTGCGGTTCGGGCGTGGGGAGCAGCACCTCGGTGGGCGATTCCGCCGACACCGCCTCGGCCTGCTGCCCGGCGATGCCGGACAGCAGGGTGCCAAGGGTGTCGGGCTGACCGGCGGCCTGCGCCTGCGCCGCCTGCTCGTTCTCGATGGCCGTCTGTTCGATGTCGGCGAGCAGATCGTCGATGGCGTCGGGCTCACCGGCCAGTTCGGTGAGGCGCGCTTCCCACGCGCGGAACTCCCCGTCGTCTTCCGCCAGCTTGTACACCTGCTTCTTGAGCTCCATCAGCCGCCAGATTCCGAGTTCGTCCCAGTGATCCTCCGGCGTGGTGCGCTCGAACTCCTTGAGCGCCTCGTCGAGCTCGCCCGCGTCGTAGAGCAGATTGGCGAGATAGACGCGCGCTTCGGCAAAGCTGTCGTCGAGTGCGAGCGCCTGCCGCAGCGACGTCATCGCGTCGCGATCGAGCCCGAGCCGGTGCTGCGCGTAGCCAATGCAGGCGACCGCTTCGGCGGAATCGGCCGCATGATCACGCGCCTTTTCGAAGTAGGTCAGCGCGGTCTCCACGAAGCCTTCGCGGAAGAGCGCGCGGCCGATCTGCAGCATGAGCTCGACGTCGTCGTCATAGCCGAGCTCGATCGTACGCTCAAAGGCGCGGAATCCGGCATCGACCTGCCCGAACTTGAGCAGGACTTCGCCGACGCCGGCCAGCGCGTCTTCGTGCTCCGGATCGAGCACGAGCGCCTCCTCGAAGCTCCGCCGGGCCCAGACGTACTCCTCGCGCGCCAGCCGGGCATAGCCCGCGCCGACGTGCAACTCGACCGCGCCCGGATAGAGGGCGAGCCCTTCACGCAGCAGATCGAGCGCCTCATCGTACTGCCCCTCGTTGTAGAGGGCATGAGCGCGCTCGTCGTACTCCTCAGAGCTCAGGAACGGATTCGACATGGCGACGCAGACCTCCGGATGCAGCGGGTTACCGGATAGTACCGTGCACAACGGCGTTGGTTCAACGGCTCTGCGACTACGGCCCTACGACGGAAGATCAGCCGGTGGCGTCCGGACCAGCGCAACGGCGATCTCGCCCGCCAGACGGGCGTTCGCTTCGAGCAGGGCCAGATTGGCAGTCACCGACTGTCCGTTGGTGCGCTGCTGGATGTCCGCCAGCAGGAAGGGGGTGACGGCGGCACCGCGGACGCCCGCGGCGGCAGCGGCCGCAACCGCGGCCTGGGTGGCGCGTTCCACGATCTCCACCGGGACGGCGTGCGCCGCCGGCGGCGGCTGCACGACGAGCATCGCGCTGGTGCGCCCGAGCGCCCGATGGGCGCGCCAGGCGGCAGCGATCTCCGCCGGGGTGTCGAGTCGTGCCGTGAGGCGCAGCCCGGTGGTGGTGCTGAAGAACCCGGGCAGTTCATCGGTACCGTAGCCCACGACTGGCACCCCCAGCGTTTCCAGGCGTTCGAGAGTCGCGGGCAAATCGAGGATGGACTTGGCCCCAGCGCACACCACGATGGCCGGCGTACGAGCCAGTTCCACCAGATCCGCGCTTTCGTCGAAGGGCGCATCGCGGTGCACGCCGCCGATCCCGCCGGTGGCGAATACCTCGAGCCCACCGAGTGCACACAAGGCGAGCGTACCGGCCACGGTGGTGGCCCCATCGGCGCCCTGCGCGATGGCGATCCCGAGATCACGCGCAGACACTTTGCGGACGCCGTCACGCCGGAGGAACCGCTCGAGGGCATCGGTGTCGAGGCCGAAACTCGCGACACCGCGCACGATGGCGGTGATGACGGGTGTCGCGCCGGCCTGCGCCGCGGCGCGCATCATGCGCTCGGCCGCCTCGCGATTGAACGGCGGCAACAGCCCTTGGGCGAGTACGGAACTTTCAAGGGCGACGACAGCGCCGCCGCGGTGCAACGCGGCAGAAACCTCTTCAGTGCTGCGTGGACGCAGGAGACGCTGAGTCACAATCCGATTGTAGTGCGCGGTGCACACGGGGGCAATACGATGGCGCCCCCGAAACGCACAACGGCCGCGAAGAACACGGAGGTTCTTCGCGGCCGTCGGCACCGCGCGACGCCGTCGCGCGGTGCGGTCTGCAGGCGTTACGCGTCGTCGAACGCGTCGGCCTTGCGGTTCTCGAGGAGTTCCCACTCGCTCGACGTGGGGTCGTTCACGGCCAGCAGCTTGATGGTCTCACCCGAGTAGCAGTCAAACTCCTTGCCCTCGTTCTGGTAGACCTTGATCTGATGGCCATTCTCGAACTTGAGGACAACCAGCGGATGGGAAGGGTTGCTGTACTTCTTGCGCAGCTTCTTCGGCGGATGGAGGGTCATCAGTCTCGGGGTCGGAAGGGGCCAAGGGAACGAGCGGAAGTTGCGCGATCGGACGCCGGGGCGCCAGCGGCGCGCGGTCAGCGCGGCCTGCGGCGGCTCGATGTCCCCAAGGCATGAACGTTGCCCCATGGGAAAGCGTTCACCCCGCCGCCGCCGGCGGCGACCCGTCCACGCGCCATCCGGCGCCGTTGCTGGAGAGTCCCATGTTGCGTTCTCCCGTCCTTGTTCTGGGCCTGCTCCTGGGCTCCCTCGCACTCCCGGTTGCCGGTCAGGCGCAGTTTGCCGCGCCGAACAGCCCTGTGGCCGCCGACACCGTGGCCGCCCCGGCGGCCCCGACCACCGTCGCGCCCGCCGCCGCCCTGCCTCGCCCCGCTGGCCTCACGCGCCAGACCGACGCCGCCACCCTGCCGGCGCCCAAGGTCCCACGCGCCAGTTCCCGCACCAACACCGCCATGATGGTCACCGGCCTTGCCGCCGTCCTGGTGGGCGCGCTCGTGAACGACAACGACGCCGGGACCGTGCTCATCGTGGGCGGCGCGGTCGTGGGGCTTATTGGCTTGTATCGGTTCCTGCAGTAACGCGCACGCTCGTCACACCGTCGCATTGAGAGCACGAAGGGCTGGACGGACACGACGTGCTGCGTCGTGACCATCCAGCCCTTCGTGCCGTTGATTCAGCGGTGGTGGACCCGCCACGGGCTCACGCCGGCACGGGCACCGGAGTCGCCGCCGGCGCGTGCGCCTTGTGCGGCCGGCGCGCCTCAAGCCAGGCGTAGAGCACGGGCAGCAGGAACAGCGTCAGCACGGTAGAGGTGATCAGCCCGCCGATCACCACACTCGCCAGCGGGCGTTGCACCTCGCTGCCGGGGCTGGTGGACAGCGCCATCGGCACAAACCCGAGGCTCGCCACCAGCGCCGTCATGAGGACCGGGCGCAGCCGGTCGGCGGCGCCACGGCGCACACGCCCCAGCACCGTGGCATCATCGAGATGGTCGCTGTGCCGCAGATGATTGAGATGCTCCACCATCACGACGCCGTTGAGCACGGCAATGCCGAAGAGCGCAATGAAGCCGATGCTCGCCGACAGGTTGAGATTGAGCCCGCGCAGCCAGAGCGCGGCGATGCCCCCCACCAGGGCGAACGGCACGTTCGACAGGACCAGCACCGCCTGGGGAATGGAGCGGAACGACAGGTAGAGCAACCCGAAGATCAGCAGCAGCGCTGCGGGCACGACGATCGCGAGCCGGGACATCGCCCGCTGCTGGTTCTCATACTGCCCACCCCACTCGAGAAAGACGCCCGGCGGTAGTGTGACGTCCGCTGCGACCCGCGTTCGCACTTCCTGCACGAAGCTGCCGAGGTCCCGCCCACGCACGTTGCTGAGCACCAGCGAACGGCGCTGCGCATCCTCATGCCCGATCAGCTCCGGGCCCGTCGTGCTCTGGATCTCCGCGACCGCCGACAGCGGCACAAGCTCGCCACCCGGTGCGCGCAGCGTCAGGCGGCCGATCGCCGCCGCGTCCACGCGAAACGGCTCGGGGAGCGTCACCACGATGCTTACGCGGCGGAAGCCATCGATCAGCTCGGCGGCCGTCTGCGATCCCATCGCGAGATCGATCGCATCGCGTACATCGGCCACCGACACGCCGTACTGTGCCAGCGCCTCGCGTCGGATCTGCATCCGCACCTGACCGGTGCCGTCCGCGATCTCCACGCCCACGTCAGCCGAGCCACTCACGCCCGCAATGATCCGCCGAATGCGCTCGGCGATCGCCTGGTTCTGCTCGATGCTCGGGCCGACCACCTTCACCCCGAGATCGGTCTTGATGCCGCTCTCGGCTTCATCCAATCGCATCGCGAGTGGCTGCGTGAACGACACCTCGAGCCCCGGCACCACGGCCAGCGCCGAATCGAAGGCGGCCACGAGCCCCTCGCGGTCGTGCGCGGTCTTCCACTCGCTGCGGTCCTTGAGGATCACGTACATGTCGCCTTCGAAGAGCCCCATCGCCTCGGTCGCGAGATCCGGGCGCCCTTCCTTGGTGACCACCGTGACGACTTCCGGGAACGTGCGCAGAATGCGCTCGGCCGCCGTGGAGAGGCGCGTGGCGTCGGCCAGATCGATGCTCGGCATGCGCCGCGTCGTGATCAGAATCGATCCTTCATCGAGCTTGGGCATGAACTCGGTACCGATGCGCGTCAGCGAGAACACGGAGACCACCACGACCACGGCCGCCGTGACGACAATGGGCAGCGGCCGCGCCAGCACGCGATCGAGCAGCCGCCGATAGCGAGCCGTGAGCCGCTCCAGCCACGGCGCTGGCTCCGCTTCCCCATCGCGCAGGGCCCATGCCGACACCGCCGGCACATACGTCAGCGCGAGCAGCAGCGACCCGAGCACGGCGCAGACGACCGTGAAGGCCATCGGCTTGAACATGCGCCCTTCCATCCCGTCGAGTGTGAAAATCGGGATGTACACCGCCACGATGATCGCAATGCCGAAAAGGATCGGGCGCCCCACCTCCACCGCGGCTCGCTCAAAGAGCCCCAGTCGGTGCATGTCCCGATGCGCCTCGATGCGGCGGATGAAGCTTTCAATCATGACGACCGACGCGTCCACAATGAGGCCGAAGTCCAGCGCGCCCAGACTCATGAGGTTGGCGGAGTAGCCAAAGAGCGCCATGCCGATGAAGGCAATGAGCATTGAGATCGGGATCACCGACGCCACGATCAGCGCCGCCCGCACGTTGCGCAGGAAGAGGAAGAGCACCGCGATCACGAGCAGGCCGCCCTCGATCAGGTTCTTCACGATCGTCCGCGAGGTTCGCGCCACCAGCTCGGTCTGATCGTAGAACGGGGTCACCGTCACATGCTTCGGGAGGCTCTTCTTGATCTCCTCCATGCGCGCGCGGACATCGGCAATGACCTGGCGGGAGTCGGCGCCCTTCAGCTTGAGCACCATGCCGCTGACCACTTCGCCGGCACCATCCTTCGTCACCGCCCCGTTGCGCGGCAGGGCTCCCAGCTTCACGCGTGCCACATCGCCCACCCGAACCGGCGCGCCGAGATACGAGCCGACCACCACGCGCTCCACCTCGGCCACATTCTCCACGCGCCCCAGGCCGCGCAGCGTGTAGCGTTCGCCCCCCTGCTCCAGATAGCTGCCCCCGAAGGCGAGCGTATTGTTGGCCAGCGCACGCTGGACATCGGTGAGGCTCAGCCGGCGCGCGGCAAGCCGGACCGGATCGACCTCGACATCCACGCGCTCGGTGAGGCCGCCCCACGAGTTCACCTCGGAGACGCCGGGCACGGTGCGCAGGCGGGGCCGCACGACATAGTCATGCAGGGTCTTGAGCTCGGTGAGCGACAGCGAGTCGCTCGTCAGCACATACTGATACAACTCACCCATCGGCGTCGAGACCGGCCCGAGCGCCGGTTCCACGCCGGCTGGAAGCGCGCCCTTGGCGTCGTTCAGGCGTTGCTGGACCAGTTGCCGGGCGAAGTACACGTCCATCTTGTCGGGGAACGGCACCGTGACGAGCGACAGTCCGAACTTGGACACCGAGCGCACCCCTTCGGCGCCGGGGACGCCCATCAGTGTGCTTTCGATGGGATACGTGACCAGCCGCTCGACTTCCTCGGGGGCCATCCCGGGAGCGACGGTGATGACTTCAACCCGGGTGCCGGTGAGATCCGGAAAGGCGTCGAACGGCACGTGCTGCAGCGCATAGAGGCCGGCCGCCATCAGGCCGAGCGTCAGCCCAACGATGACGCCTTTGCGCTTGAGCGCAAAGTGGATGAGCGTGCGCATCGCTTACTCTCCGCCGCCGGCGGCGCGCCGCTTGAGTAACTCCGCCTTCGCGATGGCGGCGCCCTTCACGACGACCGCCGTGCCTTCAGCGACGCCCGCCGCCAGTTCCACCCGCTGCGTGCTGCGCCGGCCGACCCGCACCGGCATCGCCTTCACGAACAAGCCGGCACCGCGCGGCTCGGCGGCAAAGACCACCGTGTCCCCGTCGAGCGCCTGCACCGCGGCCGCCGGCACCACCAGCGACGGCGTACCATGCTGCCCCAGAATCTCGGCCTGCACGAACGACTCGGCGCGCCCTTTGCTCTTGCCCTTCGGCTGGGCGATCACCTCGATCGTGCGGGTGAGCGTATCCACCGTGGGCGCCACACGGGTCACCACCGCCTCGCCCACCTCCGTGGGGTCCTCGGTCAACGTGAATCGCACCGTGCTTCCCGCCGCCACGCCCACCGCCGCGGATTCCGCCAGGTGCATCTGCAACTGCAAGCGGTCGGTGCTGCCCACCGTGACCAGCGGCGTACCCGGCAGCACCACGGTACCCGGCTGCGCCTCACGAGCGGTGACGATGCCGGCGATCGGGGTGCGAATGAGCACGTCATGCTCATCGGCTTCGGCCGGCATCGGCCCGCTGCCCACGAGATGCTCGATGAGCGATTCATACCGCTGCCGTTCGGCGGTGGCCTGATCGTAGCCCGACAGCGCGACGCGTCGGGCGACATCGGCGCGCTCCACCTCCGCGCGCGACATGGCCTTCGCGTCAAACAGGCGATGGGCACGATCAGCTGCCGAGATGGCGAGATCGCGCTCCGCTTCCGCAGCCGCGACGGCGGCCTTGGCACGCGCGAGGCCGCTTCGGGCGTCCATGATCTCGTGGCTGTGAATGAGCACGAGGACCTGGCCGGGCTTCACCACATCACCCACGCGCACCAGCGTATGCGTGATGCGCCCCTCCACAATGGAGCCGATCGTTTCGAGCGACTGCGGGTCGAGCATCAGGCGGCCCGGCACGGTGACGGTGGTCTGCCACGGGAGTGTACGCGCCGTGTCGACCGTCAATCCGGCGATACGCACGGCTTCAGCGGAGAAGGTGGTGGTGTCGGTCAGCGCAGGGGCAGCTCCGGTAGCGGCACCCGCTGCGACCGCGGGTTGATCAGCACTCTTGCCGCAGGCGGTGCCCAGCGTGAGGAGCACCGCGGCGCGCGCCAGGGGGGCGAAGGAAGACGTGAATCGCATGATCAGAAGCCCGGCGCGGTCGCGGTGGAGAGCAAAGGAAGGTCCAACGGGGCATCGGCGTCGAGCCGTGCGCCGATGGCGCGTTCAAGTTCAAGGCGCGCGAGCCAGGCGTCGGCCGCCCAGCGCAGATGCGCCTGCATCGCGTCGAAGGCCGCGCGTTCGGCGTCGAGCAGTTCCGTGAGTGTCACATGGCCTTCGCGATAGGCCACGCGCGCAATGCGCGAGACCTCGCGACCGCGGGCATCGAACGTCGCCGCATCGCGGGCCACCGCGCGCACGTCCATGTAGGTGCGCCAGGCGGCACTCACCGCACCGCTCACGGCGCGCTCGACATCGGCGCGTAGAATGCGCGCTTCCATCGCTTCGCCACCGGCGCGCTGGCGGGCGCCGCCGTTGCGATTGAAGAACGGCATCGGCATGCCGAATCCGATCTGCCCGGTCTGAAAGCCGCCGGTCTGCTTGGTTCCACCCTGCAGCTGCAGATCCCCGAAGAGACCGCGCCGCTCGGCGGCGAGCCGCCGCTGGGTTTCCTGCACGGCCGCATCGCGCGCCTGCACTTCCGGGCGGAGCCGCAGCGCCGCGCGTCGCACCAGCAGCGAATCAGGTGGTGCCGGCAACGTCGGCGCGATCAGCGGCGCCAGCGTACTGATGGAATCGTCGCGGACTCCCATCAGGCGCGCGAGTTCGGCGCGAGCGCGCGATGCTTCGGCGTTCGCCGAGACCACCGCGACGCGCGCCCGGTCGGCTTCGAGCGACGTGCGCAGCCCGACTGCTTCTGCCACGAGCCCTTCGCGCAACCGCTGCGCATCGACATCGGCGATCTCGCGCAGCGCGTCATACTGCCGTTGCACCAGCGCGCGGAGCCCGTCGGCGACGGCAGCGCGCAACCAGGCGCGGGCCACCTCGATCTCGGCGTTCCGACGCTCCGCTTCGGCATCGGCCGTTGCGCGGAGCGTGCCCGCGCCAACGGACTGGCGCAGCGCCAGCCGCCGCCCGGTGATATCGAGGGGGATATAGGCGGTGGCGAAGATGTCTGGCGCGAGCGGGCTCGCGAGGTTCTCGCGCCGCCATTCGAGCGTCGGGTTGGGCCATTGCGCCGTCTCACGGACGCGGCCCACCGCCACATCACGCCGCGCCGACACGAGGGCCGCCAGCGGGCCGGACCGCCGAGCGGTCGCGAGGGCGCTGGCCAGATCGAGCGCCGCCGGGTCCATCGTTGGGGTGGCGCGTGGCGTACCGGACGGCGCACGGGACTGCGCCTTCGCACCGGAGGCCGTCAGGAGGACGGCCAGCAGGACGCCCGGCAGCCAGCGCGGAGTACCGACCCGCCGGGTGAAGTGCACTGAATGGGGGTTCATGCTCGCAGCCTATCACCGGATCATGAATCAAACGTGAACCCCCGGGGCCGGGGACGGGACGTTTCGCGCGCGGCGCGCCCGTCACTTCCGCACGCTCCGTGCGCTTTGTCACG
This sequence comes from Gemmatimonadaceae bacterium, assembly GCA_019752115.1. Classification (NCBI taxonomy): domain Bacteria; kingdom Pseudomonadati; phylum Gemmatimonadota; class Gemmatimonadia; order Gemmatimonadales; family Gemmatimonadaceae; species Gemmatimonadaceae bacterium. The sequence continues at coordinate 20,281 of JAIEMN010000073.1, read as the reverse complement.
TCGAAGTCGAGGCAAATATTCAAGTTGCGAGAATCCCGAGCCGATCTCCCTAGACGAGGCGCGGAAGCTCAGCGCCATTCAGGTGACCTCAGCTCCACCCGCCGTGCCCGTACCGACGCCTGTCTTTACTCCAGTGGTGATCGACGCCGATCGCCCGTCGAGCGACCCTCTCGCCCGGCTGGTGCGGGCGTACGATCGCGCCATCAACGCCTGCGAGGCCTTCGACCAGCGGGGCGCGCGCGAAGCGATCAGCGTGCTGCGCTGTGCGCTCGATCTCGACTCCGCCGCCTCGCGCAGCTTCGATGCGCTCTATGCATGGTGCGAAGAATCGGTGGATGTGCACGATTTCGTGGCCGCGGCGCAGTGCCTGCGCACGCTCCGCGACGCGTGGCGCCGCGCGATGCAGCCGCAGCCGAGTGCGCGGTCATACTTCGTGCCCCGACGCGACCTGCCGGTCTGCTGAGCGCAGCGGGAGGTGCACGGTAAACCGTGCGCCCCCGAGCGGGCTCTCGCCCACGGCCACGCGGCCCCCATGCCGCCGCACGATCCAGCTCGCGATCGCGAGCCCCAACCCACTGCCATCGGCGCGCTTGGCGCGCGCCTCGGCGCCGCGGAAGAACCGATCAAAGATGCGCGGACGCTCGGCGGGGGGCACGCCCATCCCATCGTCGTCCACATCGAGTCGGGCAAAGCGCCCCTCGGGGTGCACGCGCAGTTGAACGTGCCCGCCGGCAGCCGTGTAGCGCAGGGCGTTGTCGAGCAGTACGCCCAGCAGGCGACGCAGCAGCGTGTCATCGCCCACGATCGGCGTTTCCTCGAGGTCATCGAACGCGAGCGTGATGCCCAGATGCGCGGCCTGCGGCTGCCAGCGCGGCGTTTCATCGGCCACCAGATCGTCGAGGTAGCAGGGGGCGAGTTCCACGGTGCCCTCATCACCCGCCGCATCCGCGCGCGCCAGCTGGAGCAGCTGCTCCACCTGCTGCGACACCGAGCGCAGCTCGTCGTCGAGCGCGGCGAGCGTGGCGAGGCGCTGCGGATCGATGTCCGCCCCACCAGCGCGCGCTTGCTGCAACTGGAGCTGTGACACCTCTACCCGCGCGCGAATCCGCGCGATCGGCGTGCGCAGTTCGTGCGCCGCGTCCGCGAGAAACTGTCGCTGCTGCGTGAGCGCGCCGTCGAGCCGGTCGAGCAGCGCATTGAAGCGCGCGCCGAGCCGCCCCAGTTCGTCGTCGGCATTGTCGATGGGGAGCCGCGCGCCGCTGGCCGGCGCGATGCGCGCCGCGGCGTCGGCCATGGCGCCCACCGGTCGCAGCGTCCGTCCGGTCAACCACCAGCCGGCGATGGCGGCGGTCAGCACGAAGAGCGGGATACCAATCCCCAGCCACTGATCGATGCGATGCTGCAGCGCGTGGGTGCTGGACAGATTGGCATCGATCTCCACCTTCCACCCCGGCGCCAGCGCTTCGTCGAGGGGGAAGCGGACCGACCGGATCTCCCCCAGGTCGAGATGCGGGCGCGGCCGTGCTGCGCGACCACCGCGGAAGATGCGGCCGTCGGGTTGAATGATGCGGATGGCCCGATCTTCGAAGACCAGCTCACTCATAATGTGGGCGAGCGTCGCCTCGGTGGTGCGATACTCGGCCACTTCCGTCCGGAAGAATTGACTGACCAGCCCGGCCGAACTGCGCACGGAGTTCTCGAACTCCTGCTCGAGCGTGCGGCGAATGGCAAAGCGGGCGATCAGCGCGGCCGACAGCAGCACCACCAGCAGCGTCGCCGCATAGAGCGCGGTGAAGCGCAGGCGGATGCGCGGCCGGCTGACCTCAGCACGAGCGGTTGGGCTCATCGCCCGCTCACCGCAGGATCCGGCGCGACGGCGGCGGACCGAGACGATAGCCCGCTCCTCGCACCGTGGCGATAAGCGGCTCTTCGCCGGCGGCGTCGACCTTCTTCCGCAGCCGCGCCATGTACACGTCGATGACGTTGCTCCCGGGGTCGAAGTTGTCGTCCCAGGCGTGTTCGCCGATAAACTCGCGGGTCAGTACGCGTCCCGGGGCGCGCATGAGCACCACGAGCACGGCGAACTCCTTGGTCGTCAGCGGGATGAGCCGGTCGCCCCGCCGCGCCTCCCGCGTGGCCGGGTCGAGCAGGAGGTCCTCGACCTGCAGCAGCACCGGCGCCGCATGATCCGGGCGTCGCAGCAGCGCCCGCACACGCGCGACCAGCTCCCCCAGCGCGTACGGCTTTACCAAGTAGTCATCGGCGCCGATATCCAATCCAGTGATGCGGTCCTCCACCGCATCACGCGCGGTGGCCATCAGGATGCGCGGCGCCGGGACCCGGGCCCGAAACGCGGTGCAGAGGGTATATCCATCCGCGTCGGGCAGGCCGATGTCGAGCACCACGGCGTCGTACGGACTGACGGCCGCGAGTTCGCGTGCCATCTTGCCGGTGGCCGCCGGATCCACGGCAAATCCGGCGGCCCGGAGGAACGCCGTGGCGCTTTCGCGCAACGTGTCATCATCTTCGACCAGCAGTACGCGCATGACGGGGAATCTACTGACCGAGATGACAGCCGCATGAACGGCACGCATGGGCCCCGGATCGGGGTCGTGTTGGGCGGGGGCGCCCTGAAGGGGATGGCCCACGTGGGCGCCTTGCGCGCCCTGCATGAGGCGGGGATCCGACCGGCGCTGTACGCGGGTACGAGCATCGGTGCCATGATCGCCGCCGCCGCGGCCTCCGGGCGCGGGCTCGACGAGATGACCGAACGCGCCCGCCGCTTTCGGCGCCGCGACCTCTTCCGCATCAATCACATGGGGATGCTGATGGAGCGCATGCTGTCGCGCTCCATCTACCTCGAGGCCCCGCTGCGCGCGCTGGCCGATGAACTGGTGCAGCCGGGCACCTTCGAGGATCTGCCCACGCCGCTGCTGGTGACCGCCGTCGATCTCGAGCGCGGCACGCCGCTAGTCTTCGGCACGCCGGGGCTGACGGCGGTCTCGGTACGTGATGCCATCTACGCGAGCTGCGCGCTCCCCGGCTTCTTTCCGCCCGGCGTGGTGGGCGATCGCGTGTGCATCGACGGCGGCACCACCGACAATCTCCCCATCGCCATTGCCGGCCTGTCGGTGGACGCGCTCGTGGCCATCGATGTCGGCATCGCCGATGTCCCGGTGGCCCGCGGAGTGGCTGAGCAGGGCTTTGCCTCGATTTTCATGCGGGCGGCGACCATGATGATGCACCATCAGCAGCAGGCCGCGCTCGAGCGCTGGTCCACTCCACCGCTCCTGCTGGTCCGCCCCAAGGTGGCGCACATCGGCTGGTTCTCCTTCGCGCATGTCGATGAACTGCTCGAAGTGGGATACACCGCCACCCGCGACGCGCTGCGCCACCTGCCCGAAGTCCTCGCGGCCCCGGATGGCATCTTCCCGCGCGAGGAGATGGCCATCCAGATCGATCGCCAGCGCTGCACCGGCTGCGCGCTGTGCGTGGCGCGCCATCCGGACCTCGTGCGCCTCGATCGCGATGGGAAGGCCGAACCGCTGGTACCCAGACAGGAGCTTTCCCCCCGCGAACAGGCGCTCGCCCGCTGCTGCCCCACTGAGGCGATCGTGGTGGGGCCGGTGTGTGCGCGCGATGTGGTCGCGGAGCGACTCGACGCGAGTGCGTAGTGTGGGGCGGGGGCGTATGTTGGTCCCCCTGCCCTCTACGTTGAGGTTTTTTTCGTGGCCAAGCCGGTCTTTCTTGCGGTTGACGACGATCTGGCGGTGCTGTCGGCGATCGAGCGCGACCTGCGCCAGCAGTACCGCGCGGACTATCGCATTGTGAAGGCGGGAACCCCCGCCGAAGGGCTGGAAGCGGCCCGCGCCTTCGCCACCCGCAACACGCCCATCGCGCTCTTCCTGGTCGACCAGCGCATGCCGGAAATGACGGGCATCGAGTTTCTGGCCGAGGTGCGCGCCATCCATCCGCAGTCCAAGCGCGTGCTGCTGACCGCCTACGCCGATACCGACGTGGCGATCGCCGGCATCAACAGCGTCGGGCTCGATCACTACCTCATGAAGCCGTGGGATCCGCCGGAGGAGCGCCTCTTCCCCGTGCTCAACGATCTGCTCGCCGAATGGCGGGCGCAGGTCACCCCGGCGTTCGAAGGCATTCGCATTCTGGGCTCGCAGTGGTCGCCGCAGTCGTTCGAAGCCAAGGAGTTTCTATCTCGCAATCGCGTCGCGTACGAGTGGGTCGATCTCGATCAGGACGCGGTCGCACGCGCCCTCGCGACGCAGTTGGCCGGTGACCTCACGCGCCTGCCGTTGATCCTCTTCCCCGATGGCTCGCATCTCGTCGCGCCCTCGTCGGTGGAGCTCGCGGCCAAGGCCGGGATGCAGACCGAAGCCGCCCGGCCACTCTATGACGTGGTCGTGGTTGGAGGCGGCCCCGCCGGGCTCGCCAACGCGGTCTATGCCGCCTCGGAAGGGCTGCGCACCGTGGTCATCGAGGGGCAGGCGCCGGGCGGCCAGGCGGGAACGAGCTCCATGATCGAGAACTACCTCGGCTTCCCCGCTGGCGTGACCGGTGCCGATCTCGCCCAGCGCGCGAGTGCGCAGGCACGACGCTTCGGCGCCGAGCTCCTCACGGGGCAGGAAGTGGTGGGGCTCCGCCGAGAGGACCCGTATCGCGTCGTGACCCTCGCCGACGGCACTGAGCTCACGACGTACACCGTGGTCATCACCACCGGGATGAGTGCGCGGCGGCTGCCTACGCCGGGGCTCGAGGCGTTCCATGGCGTGGGTGTCTACTATGGCGCGGCCATGACCGAAGCGGCGCGGTACAAGGGACGCGACATCTGCGTGATCGGTGGTGCCAACTCCGCCGGACAGGGCGCGCTGTTCTTCTCCCGCTATGCGCGGAAAGTCACCGTGGTGCTACGCGCTCCGGATCTCGCCCCCATGATGTCGCAGTATCTCGTCGATCGCATTCGCGCGACGCCGAACATCGACGTGATCGCGGAAGTCGAAGTGTCGGCCGTGACCGGGACCGGCGCCCTCGAGGGGATCGAGCTCACCCACGTGAAGACCGGCGCCGTGACTCCGCTCGCTGTGGAAGGGATGTTCATCTTCATCGGCGTGAAGCCGCACACCGAGGCGTTCACCGGTACGCTCGTCTGCGACGACTCGGGCTTCATTGCCACCGGCGCCGATCTGCCGCGGGAGTTCGGCAAGCCAAAGGCGTGGCCGCTGCCACGCGAGCCGTATGCGTTCGAAACCAGCATGCCCGGGGTGTTTGCGGCCGGCGACGTCCGTTCAGGCGCCAATCGCCGCGTAGCCGCCGCCGTGGGCGAAGGCTCTGCGGCCGTGTATTCAGTGCACCGCTATCTGCGGACGGTCTGAGCCCATGACGCCCGAATCCATCGCCTCCGATCTCGACGAACAGCTCGCCGCGCATCGTGCCACCGGCGCCTTGCCCCCCAGCGAGCGCGCCTGGCTGGCGGCCCACGGGGTGCGCGAAGCGCACGCGTTGGGCGATGTCATCACCCGGAAGGGCGAACAAGCCATCCGGATGTTCGTGCTCTTTCGCGGCCACCTCGTCATTCGCGTGGACCGCGGCGCCGGCATGCACAAGGTGTTCGAGTGGCAGGCGGGCGAGATCGGGGGCACGATGCCCTACTCGCGCGGGGCCACGCCGCCCAACGATGTGGTGGTGGAGGCCGAGGCCGACATGCTCACCATCGATCGCGCCCTGTTCCCCGAGCTCACGCGCGAATGCCCCGAGCTGACCGCGTTCTGCGTGCACTCCATGGTGGACCGCGCCCGGCAGTTCACGCAGGCCGACCTGCGCGATGACAAGCTCATCTCCCTCGGCAAGCTGGCGGCGGGGCTCGCGCATGAGCTCAACAATCCCGCGTCAGCGGTGGTGCGCGGTGCCAAGTTGCTCACCGAGAGCATCGCGGTGAGTGAAGAGGCGGCGCGCAAACTGGGCGCGGCCGGCCTCACGCCGGCGCAGCTGGCGCGCATTAATGAGATACGCGCGATGTGCCTGCGCGCGGCGCCCACCATGATGCGTTCGGCACTCGGCCGCTCGGACCGCGAGGACGAACTCGCCGACTGGCTCGCCGACCATGATGCCGATGAGCGCTGTGCGGGGCCGCTCTCCGAAACGGCCGTGACGATCGAGGCACTCGACGCGCTTGCGGCCGTTGCGCCGGGCGACGTGCTCAACGTCGTGCTCAAGTGGATGGCCGCCGGCTGCAACGTGCGCATGCTCTCCGGCGACATCGAGACGGCCGCCACCCGCATCCACGGGCTCGTGGGCGCGGTGAAGGGCTTCACCTTCATGGACCACGCCCCGCGCCCCGAGCCGGTGGATATCCGGCAGGGCGTCTACGACACGCTGGTCATGCTGGCCGCCAAGACGCGGGCCCGCCAGGCGCAGGTCGAGGTCCACATGCCCGACGACCTGCCCCGCGCGCACGCCGTGGGCGCCGAGCTCAATCAGGTGTGGATGAACCTCATCGACAACGCGCTCGACGCGGTGCCGATGGGAGGCCGGGTGACGGTGTCCGCCAGTGGCGAGCCCACCGCCCTGGTGGTGCGGGTGGTGGACAACGGCGCCGGCATCCCGCCCGAGGTCCAGCGGCGCATGTTCGACCCGTTCTTCACCACCAAGGGGGTCGGCCAGGGGTCAGGGCTCGGCCTCGATATCGTGCGCCGCCTCATCAAGCAGCACGACGGGGAGATCGCCGTGACCTCGGAGCCCGGTCGGACCGAGTTCACGGTGCGGTTGCCGCTGGCGCGCTGAGGGCGTCGGGGGCCTCGGCCCCCACGGGGGGACAGCCCTTTCGGCCAGATCCTTACAGCCGGATACCGCCCAGCAGCGAATTTCGGTGCACCCGCCGATATTACCCGGTAGCCTCGTCGGTACCGGGCGCTCCCGCGGGGGGCGCCACGGCGCGATGAGTGGCTCCGCACCGAACGCGCGTGGCCGCCCGAGGGGTGGGCGCGCGCAGGACACTCCCCCCGCATGTCGCATCCCAATTCGTTCGGCAGCCGCTCCACCCTGAAGGTGGGCGACCGTCAGTATGCGTACTTCCGTCTCGACGCCCTCGATGGCCTCGCGGGCTCCACGGCGAAGTCGCTCCCCTTCTCCCTCCGCGTTCTCCTCGAGAACCTGCTCCGCGGTGAGGACAATGCCTTCGTGAAGAAGGCCGACGTCGAGGCCCTCGCGCGCTGGAACGTGAAGGCGCCGGTCGACCAGGAAATTGCCTTCCGCACCGCCCGCGTCCTCCTGCAGGACTTCACCGGCGTCCCCTGCGTGGTGGACCTGGCCGCGATGCGCGACGCCATGGTGGCGCTCGGCGGCGACCCGACGAAGATCAATCCGCTCCAGCCGGTCGACCTCGTAATCGACCACTCGGTGCAGGTGGATGAATACGGCAGCGAAGCCGCCCTGCTGCTCAACACCGAACTGGAGTTCGAGCGCAACGGCGAGCGCTACCAGTTCCTCAAGTGGGGCCAGACGGCGCTCCGCAACTTCCGCGCAGTCCCGCCGGGCACCGGCATCTGCCATCAGGTGAATCTCGAGTACCTGGCGCAGGTGGTGTTCACGGCGCAGGACGGCAGCGAGACGCTCGCCTACTGCGATTCGCTCGTGGGTACGGACTCGCACACCACGATGATCAACGGCCTCGGCGTGCTGGGCTGGGGTGTCGGTGGTATCGAAGCCGAAGCCGCCATGCTCGGCCAGCCGGTGAGCATGCTCATCCCCGAAGTCATCGGCTTCAAGCTGCACGGCAAGCTCCCCGCGGGCGCCACCGCCACGGACTTGGTGCTCACCTGCACCGAGATGCTCCGCAAGAAGAAGGTCGTCGGCAAGTTCGTCGAGTTCTACGGCCCGGGGCTCTCGAGCCTCGCGCTCGCCGACCGCGCCACGATCGCCAACATGGCGCCCGAGTACGGTGCCACGATGGGCTTCTTCCCGGTCGATGCCGAAACGCTCAAGTACCTGCGCCTCTCCGGCCGCAGCGACGAGCAGGTCGCGCTGGTGGAAGCCTACTGCAAGGCGCAGGGGCTCTTCCGCACCGACGACACGCCGGACCCGGTCTTCACCGACACGCTCGAACTCGACCTGAGCACGGTGGTGCCGAGCCTCGCCGGCCCCAAGCGCCCGCAGGATCGCGTGGCGCTCTCGGAGAGCAAGGCCAAGTACGCCGAAGCCGTGGCCGCGCAGCATGCGGCGACGGGCGTGGGCACGGCGCAGAACGTGACCTACAAGGGGCAGCACTTCGAGCTGCATGATGGCGCGGTGGTCATCGCCGCCATCACGAGCTGCACGAACACCAGCAACCCGAGCGTGATGCTCGCGGCTGGCCTCCTGGCGAAGAAGGCGGTCGCCAAGGGGCTCACCACCAAGCCCTGGGTGAAGACCTCGCTGGCACCGGGCTCCAAGGTTGCCACCGAGTACTTCCACAAGGCCGGGCTCATGAGCTCCCTCGATGCACTCGGCTTCAACGTGGTCGGCTACGGCTGCACGACGTGCATCGGCAACTCGGGTCCGCTCCCCACCGAGATCAGCGAAGCGATCGACACGGGCAAGCTCAACGTGGCGGCGGTCCTCTCGGGCAATCGCAACTTCGAGGGGCGCGTGAACCCGCAGACGCGCTTCAACTACCTCGCGAGCCCGCCGCTCGTGGTGGCGTACGCGCTGGCTGGTCGCATGGACATCGACCTCGCCACCGAGCCGCTCGGCATGGGCACGGATGGCCCCGTGTTCCTCAAGGACATCTGGCCAAGTCCGAAGGAAGTCGAGGACACCATTCTCGAAAGCGTGAAGCGTGAGCAGTTCACCACGCAGTACGCCGACGTCTTCAAGGGCGACAAGTACTGGCAGGAGATCGCGGCGCCCACCGGCAATCAGTACGCGTGGGATGGCCACAGCACCTACGTGAAGAACCCGCCGTACTTCGACGGCATGACCATGACGCCGCCGGGCATTCGCCCGATCGCCGGCGCCAAGGTGCTGGGTATGTTCGGTGACTCGATCACCACCGACCACATTTCCCCCGCCGGCTCCATCGCGGCGGCGAGCCCGGCCGGGAAGTATCTCAACAGCCTCGGCGTCGAGAAGAAGGACTTCAACTCGTACGGCGCGCGGCGCGGCAACCACGAGGTGATGATGCGCGGCACGTTCGCGAACATCCGCCTCAAGAACGAACTCACCGGCGGCAAGGAAGGCTGGTGGACGGCCACCGCGCCCGGCGCCGAGCCGGAAGCGATCTACGATGTGTCGATGGCCCGTCAGGCCGCCGGCGTGCCGCAGATCGTCATCGCCGGCAAGGAGTACGGCACGGGCTCGAGCCGTGACTGGGCGGCCAAGGGCACGATGCGGCTCGGCGTGCGCGCGGTGATCGCCGAAAGCTTCGAGCGCATTCACCGCTCGAACCTGGTGGGCATGGGCGTGCTGCCGCTCGAGTTCGTGAACGGCGAAACGCGGCAGAGCCTCGGTCTCACGGGCTTCGAGACCTACGACATCGAGGGGTTGAGCGAGAGCCTGACGCCACGCGCCACGCTCACGGTGAAGGCCACGGCGTCGGATGGCTCGGTGAAGCAGTTCAGCGCGCGGTGCCGCATCGACACGCCGGAAGAGATGCAGTACTACAAGAACGGCGGCATCCTGCCGTACGTGCTGCGGAGTCTGGTCGCGAAGTAATCGAGCCGCGCAGCACAGCCCCACACGATACGGGGGCGTAACGGCATCCCTGCCGCTACGCCCCCGTATTGCGTCCGTCATGCCCCTCCGCACTTCGGACGCCCTGCTCCCCCGGTTGGTCCGCTCACCCGTGGGCCCTGCGTGCGGTCACCCCGCCACGTCGTCGCGCACTTCGGCGATGCCGGCGGGCCAGTCGCCCTGCGCCGCTTCGGTGAGGAAGCGGCGGAGCGGCTGCGTTTCAAAGCGCTTCTGCGCGAGGGCGCGCAGCCCGCGGCGCAGCACATCGGTCTTGGTCAGGCCGGTCTCGATGGCCAGCCGTTCGAGCAGCGCGGCATCCTCGGCGGAGAGGTAGACGCGAATCGTTTCGTGAAACGCCTGCTCGCGAGACACGGTCAGTCTTCCTTGCCGTCGCGGTTCTTGTCGCGGAAGGCACGGAAGGCCGAGCGAATGGCGTTCTGCACCTTGGCGCGCACGCTGCCCGACACGTTCGCGTCGGCCGGGTTGTACAGCCCCCCCGCCGGATTCACGAACCACGGCGCGAGATCGAGTGTGACCGTCACGTTGTCGCCGCCGGCCTTGATGCTGAGCGGCGCCGTGAGCGGCACGTTGAGCTTGGCCTCGACGTCATTCACAAAGGTGAACGGCGTGCCGTTGTACGTGCCGACCAGGCGCACGCTGATGTCGCGGAAGTCGGGGTTGGCCTTCTGGAAGGCCAGATCCGCCGAGTCGCTGCTGGTGACCTTGTGAATCGTGAGACGGACCTTGGAGTACGTCCCTTCGGGGACCGCGACGCTCACTCGCCCCGCGTCGGCGCCGGAGACCGGCATGTCCACGAGGAATGGCCCGACGCGAATCGTCGGGCAATCATCGTCGTCATCGGACGAACTCTTGCTGCTCTTGTCGCTGCTGCTGCCGCTGCTGCTCTTGCTGGCGGCCACATCGCTGCTGCTGTCGTCGTCATCCACGCAGGTGGCCACGGCGGTCTTGAGCTTGACGTCGCGCACCACCAGCTGGGCCTTGGTCACGACGATCTTGTCGGTGCCGCGCTCGATCGTCAGTCCGGCGTCGGTCGCGTTCACCGTCACACCGGTCGTGGTCGACACGCCGGCGGACGCGCTCAGCGCGGCCGCCGAGAGCGAGTTGGTGGCCAACTGGAAGCCCACGCCCACCTGACCGGAGGCATTGGGCGCGGTGCCGTCACCGCAGGCCGCGAGGATCGCCAGCGTGGCGGTGGCGAGCGCTGCGCGCGTGGACGGCGCAGTCTTGGTCGTCATCGTCATGAGTGTCTCCCGATCAAGTCATCGCGGGCGGGCGGCACCGGCATCGGAGCACGCTGGCGCCTGCCGCCGCGTCGCTGAGTAAGTTGATGAAGCCGCCGTCCGGTGTCCGTGACCCAGCGCACCGGTCGGCGCGATTTCCCTCACCGCTCCGGTGCCCAGTGTCACAGGGTGCGACCGTTCGCCCCGCCCGCCCCTCTCTCTGAACGCGTGATCACCCTGCTCGTGAATCCGGCCGCGGGCCAAGGCCGCGCCGCGCATCGTGCGAACGAGGTCGAGCGTGCCCTCGGCGCCTACGGAACGGTGCGTCGCGTGGAAACGGCCCGCGCCGGTGACGAACGGCGCCTTGCGCGCGAGGCCGCGCAGCTCGGCGCCCGCGTGCTCGCGGTGGTCGGGGGCGACGGGTCCGTGCATCACGCGGCGCATGGTCTCCTCGACGCGCGTTCGGAGTCGGCCCACGCGGAAGCGGCGCTCGCGGTGTTCTCGGCGGGCACCGGCAACGACTTCGTCAAAACGCTCGGGACACCCGCCCACGACGTGAGCGCGATGGCCGCCCGCGTCGGGCGGGGGGCCACGAAGGTGATCGATGTCGGATATATCGACGATGTGCCGTTCGTGAATGCGGCCGGCTTTGGCTTTGACGTGGAGGTGCTGCGTCGGATGCAGCAGCCGTCCCGGCTCAGCGGCACCGCGGCGTACGTACTCACCGCGCTTGGCGCGCTCTTTGGCTATCGCGGCTTTCGCGCGGCACTCGCCATCGGCACCACCGCCGAGCGGACGATCACGCAGCGGCGCCTCATGACCGTCGTGGCGAATGGCCGGTGGTTCGGTGGCGCCTTCCACATTGCGCCCGATGCATCGGTGAACGACGGGGCCCTGGATATCATCGACATCGGCGATGTGGCGGCGCTCGCCCGGCTGCCCCTCTTTGCCGGCGCGACCCGCGGGACCCACGTGCGCTCGCGGCACGTGAGCGTGCAGCGCGGAACGGCCTTCACGCTGGAGTTCGATGCGCCACCCATCTTCGAGGCCGATGGAGAACTCTGCCAGGCGGTGGGCCCGGTCGTGAGCGTGCGCGTGCGGCCGGCAGCGTTGCGCGTCGTGATCTAGCCACACGATCGGCCGGGGTGGATACACCACGACCCGGTCGTCTCATGCCGAATCACGAGACGCCGGGTCGCAATGTTGCCCACGCCCCCTCCACGAAGCGTGTCCGTCACCTGCACCAACTCTTCACCCGACGATCCTTCAGACACCAACCTGCTTGGAAGGTTCATGTCTGTGTCTAACAGCGGCGTAACAGCCGCTTCCCCACCGTGCTACGTCCGCGTTATTGCGGCGTGCGTACCTGGTGGCCGATGAGGCCACCGAGCACCGCCCCACCGAGGGCCCCGACGGCAGCCCCCTTCGCCTTGTCGCGCGACGAGATCACCCCGATGGCGGCACCGGTCGCCGCGCCGATCACCGCGCCCTTCTGCGTATTGGTGCGCCCCGCGCCCCCGCTGCCGGTGCCGTAGCCACCGCTGCCGCTCCCACTGCCCGACCCACCGCCACTCGACGTGCGGACGGTGCTCGTGCGCTGCGGCACGTACACCACCTGCGGACGCGGCGCCGGATAGGGCTGCGGATACCCGGCCTGCGGATACGGCGGCGGGTACCCCTGCGGATACGGATAGGGCTGCGGATACCCCGCCGACGGCGCGGGGGCATAGCCATTCGGCATGGGCGCATACCCCGGCGGATACCCGAGTTCCGCCGGACTTGCGAACTGGGCGCGGTTGGCGGGGGCCTGCGACGCCGCGAGCAGATCGGCCTTGAGCTGCTCATCGACCGACGACCGCCCGCACGCGGTCAGCACGCCGAACGCGAGCGGGACGAGCACGACCGCCGCCCAGCGGGCCGAAATCGGCGGGGCGTGCGGGAACAAACGACGGGTGTTCATGGTCTGCTCCTCAGTGACGGAGATGCCGTCCGGGCGGGCTGAATGCGCCGCCGTCAGGCCCCATCAAGGGCAGGGGTCGTGCCAGCGTCTCAAACGCTCGTGCGAGTCGGTTTTCGAGAGGAGGATCACGGAAACCGCCCGGTGGCGTCGCCCCGTTGTCCTCCGGCGAGGTCACCCCCCGTCCGGTAGCGGCGACAGCCTCCGTCCAGTAGCGTTCTCGCGGTTCCCTCCCATTCGAACTCCTTCAGGAGTCCTGCATGCTGATGTCGAAGTCGCTGGTTCGTGCCGCGGTGGCCGCGGCCACGTTGGTTCTTGCTCCGTCGTTCGCGGCCGCGCAGGGCACGCCGGCCCCGGCGCCGTCCCCGCTCAAGGTCGGCGACGCCGCGCCCGACTTCACCGTGCCCTGGGTCACCTCGGCCGGTCTCGAGAAGAAGCCGTTCAAGCTCTCCGAGCATAAGGGCGAAACGATCATCCTCGCCTTCTTCCCGAAGGCCCGCACCAGCGGCTGCACCATGCAGATGGAGAACTACCGCGACAAGTACGCGGATGTGTTCAAGGGCGGGAAGAAGGTGACGCTCGTGGGCGTGAGCGTCGATCCCGACAGCGCGCTGACGTCGTGGGCGGTGGACGCCAAGTTCCCGTTCCACTTCGCCGCCGATGTCGATCGCAAGGTGGGCGTGGCCTACGGCGCGAGCGCCGGCACGGGATACCACAAGCGCTTCCTGTACGTGATCGATCCGGCCGGCAAGATCGCGTATGTCGCGACGCCGTTCCTGCAGATGTCGCAGGATGCGTACGCGGAACTCGGCACGGCGATCACGAAGGCCGCCGGCACGAAGTAAGTCCGCGATCGTTCGCGGACGTTCGAGATGTCGAGTACGCTGAAGGACACCCGCGCCCTGCTCGCCGCGTTGTACGACGCGGCGGTGCAGGGCGCGGCGCCGTTTCCCTGCACGCGGGACGCGGTCGCGCGCTGGTGCCGCGCGCACCACGTCGCCGCCGGGACGCGCGTGCATGTCATCGCGACGGGCAAGGCCTCGCCCGCCATGACCGCCGGCGCTCTCGCGGCGCTGGGCGAGACGGGCGTCACGATCGTGGGCGGCGTGGTTGTGGCGGCACATGATCCGGGGCCGGCCGATTGGTTCGGCGTGACCAAGCCGACCAGCCTGCGCGTGCTGCGCGGCGATCATCCGGTACCCGGCCCGGCCTCACTGGATGCGGCCGATGCGATCGATGACGCCCTGCTCGACATCGAGCCCGGCGATCTGGCAGTCGTGCTCATCTCCGGCGGAACGACGGCGCTGTGCGCGGCGCCGATTGCGCCGCTCGCGCAGCGGGTGGGCGACGCCGATCGCGCACAGACCGTCGTGGCAAACCTCGCGAGCACCTTGCTGGGCAGTGGGCTCGCCATCCACGAAATGAACGCCATCCGCCGGCGCCTGCTGCGCTTTGGCGCCGGTCGCCTCGCGGTCCAACTCGCGCATCGCGGCGTGGCGCACATCGGCGCGTTCGCGATCAGCGATGTCATCGGCGACGATCCGGCCGTGATCGGCTCCGGCCCCTGCTCTTCCGATCCCTTCGATGACGCGACGTTCCTGGCGCTCATCGATGCGCACGGGCTGCGCGATCAGCTGTCGCGCGAGGAAGCCGAGGCGCTGGGCGTGTACGGGACCACCGCGCCGCCCGCGGTACCGGCGCCGACGCACGACGCGTTCGCGCGCGTGCAGTACGAGGTGGTCTCGGGGAATCGGGCCGCGACCGCGGCCATGGCGCGCGCCGCCACCCAGCTCGGCATCGAGACGGTGCTGGTGGACGAGCAGCCGATCGAAGGCGAAGCGGACGCCGTGGGGCTCGCGCTGACGCAGCGGGCGCTCGCGCTGGCGCCCTCACTCCCCAAGGGGCATCGCGCGCTGCTGGTCAGTGGCGGCGAGCCGGTCGTGCATCTGCTCGCCCTCGAGCACGCGTCGATGGAGCGCGCCTACGAAGCGCAGCTGTTGGTGGACGTGCTCGAGGAGCCGCCACCCCCCGTGGCGATGTCGGATCCGATGCGCGGCGGTCGCATGCAGGTGGTGGCGCTGTCGGCCGCGCTGCAACTCGAAGCCGCCGCCGCGAAGGGCGATCCGTTCGGCTGGCAGATCACCGTGCTCGCCGCCGGTACCGACGGCCGCGACGGCCCCACGGATGCCGCCGGCGCGATCGTGGACGCCGCTGTCCCCGCCCTCGCGCGACGCCACGGCCGCTCCCCCGACGACGACCTGCTCAACGGCCGCTCGTGGTACGCCCTCGAGGCCGCCGAAGCGCTGCTCAAGCCCGGGCCCACGGGGACGAATGTGATGGACGTGGTGGGCGTGCTGATCCGGGGGTAACCCGTTCACCCCAAACCCGAAGACCCCGAACCCCAAACTGATCAGTTGGGAGTTCGGGGTCTTCGGGTTTGGGGTCTTCGGGTTTTAGTAGCGGCAGTCCGTGCTGTACGCATCCTTCGCGAACCCCGCCGCTTCGGCGTCCTTCACCGACGCGAAGCCGACGCGATCGGCCGGCTTGATGAGCTTCACGGTGCTGCAGGCCGCCGGGTAGAACTTCTTCGACTTGGCCGAGGCGACGAACGGCGCGTTGAGCGCGTCGATGGCGTTCGTGATGGACGTCTGGGCGGCCGTCGGGACGGCGTTCTGGGCGCCCACGGCCGGCTTGGCGGCGGAGGCGCAGGCGGCGAGGACGACCGCCGTGGTGGCGGCCGCGAGGAAGCGCAGGGAACGAGGCATCGGCGGAGAGACTCGGATGAGGGTCGGGTTCGGAGTCGCACAAATGCGACGCCATCGTCATAACCTAACAGAGCGTCATGACCTAACACCGTTCAATCTTGACGGTAGCGTCACATTGTCAAGTGGCGGTCGTCACCCTATCCTCCCCCCATGCCTCCCCGCCGACCGGCCGCCGCGCCGATCCCGCCCGACGCCGCCCCAACCCCGGCCGAGCCAACCGGCGCGCCCGCCGCCGAACCGGCCGCCGACTCGCCCGACGCCTTCCGTCGCCGCCCCCGGCAGAGCCGCGGCCAGAAGCGTGTCGAGCTGCTGCTCGATGCGGCCGCGGCGGTCATCGCCGAGCACGGCCTGGAGGGCGCCACGGCCGAAGCGATCGCCCAGCAGGCGCGGACGGCGAAGGGATCGCTCTACCAGTTCTTCCCCAACCGCGACGCCGTGATCGCCGGCCTCGCGCTGCGCTACGCCGATGAGATGCGCGCCATTCACGAGCGCGCCTTTCCGCTCGATGCGCACGAGCTGCCGCTGGAGCAGCTCATCGATCGCATCGTGCGTCCGCTCGCCGAATTTCACGACCGCAACCCGGCATTCCGCCGCGTCTTCGCGAGCCATGAAGGCCCCACCGACGACACCCGATCGGCTCCGTCGCGCCTGCGCTCGCAGCTCTTCGAAAGCTTCGTCGATCGCCTCGACGTGCTCTTCGCCGCGCGCAATCCGCAGCTCGCCAATCGCGACCGCCGCCGCGCCGCGCTCGTGGCCGCCACGATCGGCCAGGGCCTCCTCCGCGCCCGCGCGCTCGTGAGCGACAAGAAGGGGATGCTGGATGAACTGCGACGCGTACTGGTGGGATACCTGGGGCCGTTGCTGGAGGCAGCGCCCGAGACGGCACCGCGCCGTCGCAGGAACCCGAAACCCACGACCTAAAACCCGAAACCCAGAACGGATCAGTTCTGGGTTTCGGGTTTTAGGTGTTGGGTTATGGGTTGCTTATCTTTCCCCCATGTCCCCCATCGTCAAAATCGGTATCGTCCAGGACACCGCGTCCGACGACCTCGAGGCCAACGTCACCCGGGCCGTGGCGCGCGTGCGCAGTGCCGCCAGCCAGGGCGCCAAGGTCATCTGTCTGCAGGAACTCTTCAACGCGCCGTACTTCTGCAAGACCGTGAAGCCGGAGCGCTTTGATATCGCGCAGCCGGCCAACGGGCCCATCGTGCAGACCTTTCAGGCGCTCGCGAAGGAACTCGACGTCGTGATCGTCGTGCCCTACTACGAGCGCGAGGCGCCGGGGCTGTACCGCAACTCGGCGACGGTGATCGACGCCGATGGGTCGGTGCTGGGGACCTATCGCAAGATGCACATCCCGCACGATCCGCTCTTCGAGGAGAAGTACTACTTCGCCCCGGGCGACGTCACGGGCGATCAGCGGCAGGACCGGCATCCGGGATACAACGGCTTCCGCGTCTGGAAGACCAAGTACGCCACGATCGGCGTGCTGATCTGCTGGGATCAGTGGTACCCCGAGGGTGCGCGCATCACCGCGCTGCTCGGCGCGCAGATCCTGTTCGACCCCACGGCGATCGGCTGGCATCCGGCCGAGAAGGCGACGTTCGGCGAGGCGCAGGTGGATGCGTGGCGCACGGCGCAGCGCGCGCATGCGATCGCCAACGGCGTGTTCGTGGCGTCGCCCAATCGCGTGGGCTTTGAACCGGAACCGGGCACCGATGGTCTGGAGTTTTTCGGACAGTCGTTCATCTGCGATCCGTTCGGCCGCTACCTCGCGCAGGCGGGCACCGAGCCGGCGATTCTCACGGCCGATTGCGATCTCGCGCTGATCGAGGAGACGCGGCGCAACTGGCCGTTCCTTCGTGACCGGCGCATCGACGCGTACGGGCCGATCCTGAATCGCTGGTTGGGGTCGTGATGAGTTCCCCCGACCCAACCGGCGGCCAGGCGCAACTGCTCGCGGCGGCCGCTGGATGGGTTCACTCGCTTTGGAAGGATATGCACGCGACAGGGCAGGCACCGGCGGTCCGTTGGCCCGCGGAGTGGGAAGCGCAGGACGCCGTCTGGATCGGCTGGCCGCATCATGAGCCGGATTGGCCCGGCAAGTTCGGGCCGATCCCGTGGGTGTATGCGGAGATCGTGCGCGCGCTCGCCCCGTATCAGCGCGTCGAGATTCTCTGTCACTCCGACGCGGTGATGGCCGAGGCGCGCGAGTGCCTCACGCTGCACGGCGTGGACGAGGCGCGCTACCGCCTGCATCTCGAACCCACCGATCGCGTCTGGTTGCGCGACTCGGGCGCCACGGCCGTGCAGCGCGCCGATGGCTCGGTGGCGCTCGTGCAGTGGGGCTTCAACGCGTGGGCGAAGTACGACAACTACGCGCTCGACGCGAACGTCCCCGCCCGCATGGCACAGGTCACCGGCCTGCCGCTCGTGCGCGCGGTGCGTCACGACACCGGCGAACCGCTCATTCTCGAAGGCGGCGGCATCGAGACCGATGGCCTCGGCACGATGCTCGTCACGGAGGAGTGGCTGCTGAGCGACGTGCAGGTCCGCAATCCGGGCTACACGCGCGCCGATTATGAACGGGCGTTTCACGACTACCTCGGCATCACCAAGACCATCTGGCTCGGTGAAGGGTGCGTGGGCGATGACACGCACGGCCACGTGGACGACATCGCGCGCTTTGTGGCGCCTGGCGTGGTCGTGCTGGCGCATGAAGCAGACCCCGCCGACGAGAATCACGCGCGCTCGCTCGACAACCTGCATCGCTTGCAGGCGGCGACCGACGCGCGCGGTGAACGCCTGCGGGTCGTGACGCTGCCCTATCCGCGCGCGGTGATCATGGACGGCATGCGCCTGCCGGCGAGCTACGCGAACTTCTACCTCGGCAACGGCGTGTGCCTCGTGCCAACGTTCAACGACCGCAACGATCGCGTGGCCTTGAACATCCTGGCGGAGCTGCTCCCGCACCACGCGGTCATCGGCATCAACGCCGTGGATCTCGTGTGGGGGCTGGGCACCCTGCACTGCCTGTCCCAGCAGCAGCCGGCCGCGCGCACGGGGGCGTCCGCATGACGTCGCTCCCACCGGATCACGATCCCGCCCGCGACCGCGACGCCGAGCCCCGGGAACAAGCGGAGCCCTCCACCCCGTCTCCTGAGCCGGAACTCCCGCGCTGGGCGCGCCGGGCGCAGCAGCAGGCCTCCGGTTCGCCCATCACCGAAGCCCGACTGGCGGCGTACGTCGGGGCCAAGTGGGAGTCCACGTACCGGCGCAAGCTCGCGCCGTTCCTCGAGGACCCCACGTTCGTGCCCACTTGGAACTGGAGTGCCGCGGTCGTGCAGATCATGCTGCCGTCGGCGTGGTTCCTGTATCGCAAGCTGTACTTCCCGTTTGCGATCTTCTTCCTGGTGCCCAGCATCGCCCTGCGGCTGCTGACGGACGCGACCGTGCCCAATACCATGGCCGATCTGCTCAAGCCCGAGAACCAGTGGCTGCTCACCATGATGGGGGCGGTGAACCTGTCGTCGGCGATCGCCGCTGGTGGGACGGCGAACTGGTTCCTGTTCCGTCGGGCCCGGGCAGCGACGGTGTTCGTGGCCCATCAGGATCTCGAGCCCGCCGAAGACGCGGCGCTCATGCAGCGGCTGGGGGGCGTGAACCGGATGGCCACGGCGCTGTTCGTCACGATGACCCTGCTGCTGACCCTCGGCAGCCTTGGCGCCTGAGCGTCGGCTAACCGCCGCCGGGTCCGATACCGATCGGACCGCCCGGCCCATGTGGGGCGTCCCGTGCGGGAATCCGTTACCAGCGGTTCAGGTGACGGATTGCCTGTTTCCGCTGTTGTTTCATCGATGACCGACGCGGAACTGGTCGCCCGGACCCGTGCCGGAGAGCCGGACGCCTTCGGAACGCTGGTCGCGCGGTATTACGACGCGTGCTGGCGGTTCGCCTACCACATGCTCGGAGAACGCGCGGATGCGGAAGACGTGGTGCAGGACACGTTCCTGCGGGCCTATCTCGCGATCGGCCGGTACGACGAACGTGACCAGTTCCGCGGCTGGCTGTTCCGCATCCTGACGAACCAGTGTCGAAACGCGCAGACCTCTCGCGGTCGTCGGACCCGGCGCTTTGTGCAGGACGACACGGCGCTCGATACGGCGCCGGCGCCGCCCCCGGGGGTGTCGGCGGGCGTGGAGGATGCGGCGCTGATCAAGGCGCTCGCGCAGTTGGATCCCCAACAGCGCGAGGCGTTGCTGCTGAAGTACGCCGAAGGGCTCGAGTACTCGGAGATGTCGGCGATGACCGGGGCCGGCGAATCGGCGTTGAAAATGCGCGTGAAACGCGGCAGCGAACGCTTGCGGGCGCTGCTGGGCACGTTGCCGGATCTTTTGGAGGAGCGATGAGCGTCGCACCCGCGACGACGTGGCTCCTCGTGGAGTCGAGTCATGTCTGAGTCCCGGGAACTGCCGTTCCCGTCTTCCCACGACGAGGCGGCCGACGCGGCGCTCGCCGAGCGCGTGGCGCGCAGCTATGCCGCGCTGCCACCGGTCGCGCCGGCGCAGGTCGACGCGTGCGTCGCGGCCGTGCTC
>JAIEMN010000072.1 GCA_019752115.1 Gemmatimonadaceae bacterium | reverse complement strand
GGCAGGGGCGGGCGGCGGCGCGGTTCCCCGACGTCGCGCACTGCATTTGATCTCCACGAGGGCCGCGGGTCGGGGCATCGCGGTCACCGACAGCGTGGCCCGCACCGGCGGATTCGTGGGGAAGAACTTCATGTACTCCGCGTTCATCGCCGCGTAGTCCGCCATGTCCTTCAGATACACGGTGCATTCGGCGACATCGGCCATCGTGGCGCCACCCGACTGCAGCGCGGTCCGGATGTTCTCCATCGTCTGCCGGGTCTGTGCGGTGATGCCACCGTCGACGATGTCCTGCGTGCCGGGCTTGATGCCGGTCATGCCGGCGACGAACACCCAGTCGCCATCCCGCACGGCAACGGAATACGCCGGCACGAGTGGCGCCAGTCCCGGCGGATTGAGCACGACCCGATCGCTCGCACCGGCCGAAGCCACCGCGGCCGCACGCGGTGGCACCACGATGGGCGCAAACCAGGTGGGGAAGAAGGTCGTGCTGCCGGGCGAGGCGCGTCGCACCTCGTCCAGGAAGCGCGCGCGGTCGGCGAGGGCGGCGGCGTTGGGCTTCGGGTCACCGTAGGCATCGGCGTGGCTGGGAATCACCAGCGCCGGATGGCCCAAGGCGCGCAGGAGCCGCCCGGTGAAGTCGAAGATCTCGAGCCGCTGACTGTTGGCGCCGACGAGCGCGATATCCGGGCGGAGTCCTTCCATCTCCCGCTCGAGGAAGTTCATGGAGCCCATGATGAGCACTTCGTGCCCACCGAGGCGCAGCAGATAGGCGAGGCTCCCGCCTTCCTGGTAGTCGCGCCGGGTCAGCGGCGCCTTGAGCCCGCGGGGCGCGGTGCCGGCGATGCCGCGGCCGTTGTTGAAGTAGCGCTTGTTCTCGAGGGCGCTGTGAATGCTGGGAATGACGCGCAGCGAGAAGTCCTTGAAATCGTAGTCTTCTCCGCCGCGCACCGTGATGAGCTGCGGCTCGGGCACGGCATAGGCGCGGGCGAGATTGGCGGCCGTTTCATGACCCACCACCACGGCGCCCGTCTTCTTCGCGATATACCCGGCGTCGAGCGCATGATCGGAGTGACCGTGCGTGATCAGGATGTAGTCGGCTCGCCGCACATGTTGATTGATGAGCGTCGTATCCGGCGCGTACACCCCGTCCGGTTCGGGGCCATCCGGTGCGGCGCCGGGCGCCCAGCGCGCGAACTGGGTAAGGAACGGGTCCACCAGAATGACCCGCTTGCCGTCGGTGATCTCCCAGCCGGCATTGCCAAGGTAGGTGAGCTGCAATTCGCCGGCGGCCAGGGGGGCGGACGCGCTCGCGGGTGCGCTCGCGGGCGTCCGCACCGGCGCCGGGCGGGGGGGCTGCGCCGCCACCGGGGCGCCCAGTAGCGTGATCAGGGTGGCGGCAAGGCCGAGCGCCGCGGGATCAGGCCAGCGAACCGTACAGCGCAAGGCATGCGGGGGACTCCGGAAAGCGGGTCGCATCGGGCGGGGGCTCACCCCCGTCGAGGTCAACGGAGCCGGACCGCCGGGAGTACTCTTGGAGAGATTCCCCCGCAATTCTACGGCTCCGCACGCTGCGCCGTCGGCGTGATGGTCGCTGTCCGAAGGTCTGCGGGCTCCCGCCCCCCGCTCGACAGGTGTTTGTGCGCCCCCTTTGGATTGCCTTGCTCCGCCGCGTCGTGTGTGTGAGCGCCGTCATGGCCGCTCCGCTCGCGGCCCAACCCTCCCCGAAGATCGCGCAGGCCACCCGGACGACGCGGGCGCCGCACATCGATGGGAAGTTGAATGAGGCCGAGTGGACCACGGCGCGGGCATTCTCCGACTTCTTGCAGCAGCGCCCGGTGCCGGGCGCGGCGCCGTCGGAAGCCACGCTCGTGTACCTCCTCTACGACG
This sequence comes from Gemmatimonadaceae bacterium, assembly GCA_019752115.1. NCBI lineage: Bacteria > Pseudomonadati > Gemmatimonadota > Gemmatimonadia > Gemmatimonadales > Gemmatimonadaceae > Gemmatimonadaceae bacterium. The sequence continues at coordinate 15,739 of JAIEMN010000072.1, read as the reverse complement.
ACGAGGCGCTGTACGTGGGTGCGCGGCTCCGGCGGGCCGATCCGTCGGCCATCCTGCGCAACCTGTCGCGGCGCGACGGGCAGGGGGTCGCCGAAAGCTTCACCATCATCATCGACCCGCAGCGCGATCGGCGCACCGGCGTGGGCTTTGGCGTGACCGCGGCCGGCGTGCGCTCGGACTACCGCCACACGCAGGATGACGCCTTCCGTGGGCGCGAGAGCCAGTACGATCCCGTGTGGACGGCCAGTGCGCAGATCGACTCCAGCGGCTGGACGGCCGAGATGCGCATTCCCCTGTCGCAGCTGCGCTTTCCGGCAACCGATCAGCAGCAGTGGGGCGTGCAGTTCGACCGCTGGATCCCGGACAAGAACGAAGAGCTGCAGTGGGCGCTCATTCCGCCCTCGGAGACGGGGTACATCTCCCGTTTCGGCACGCTCGTGGGCCTTAATGGTGTGCGCAGCGTGCGCCCGGTGGAGCTGCTGCCGTATGTGGCCGGTGATGCCACGCGCCGCGCCACCGCCGGGCCGGTGCGCAATCCGCTCAACAAGCCGCTCGCGGCCCGCGTGGGTGGCGACATCAAGGCGGGGCTGGGCTCCAACCTCACGCTCGACGCCACGATCAATCCCGATTTCGGTCAGGTCGAGGCCGATCCGGCGGAGGTGAATCTCAGCGCCTTCGAAACCTTCTTCGACGAGCGTCGCCCCTTTTTCGTGGAAGGGAGCGAAATGATTCGCGGCAACGGCGCCGGCTACTTCTACGCGCGCCGCATCGGGGCGCCGCCGCATGCCAGCGCGAGTGGCGACTTCGTGGACATGCCGCGCGCCAGCACGATTCTGGGCGCCGCCAAGGTGACCGGGCGCTTGCCCAGCCGGCTCTCGATCGGCGGGCTCGCGGCGGTGACGGCGCAGGAGCACGCCCGCACCTATCTCATCGATTCCTCACTCACCTCGCGGGTGCGCGTCGAACCGCGCACCGCCTACAGCGTGGGGCGCCTGCAGCAGGACATCGGCAAGCAGGCGTCCACCATCGCGCTGTCGTGGTCCACCACCAGCCGCAATTTCGCCGGTGACCGGACGCTCACGGCGCTCCTGCCGCGCGAGGCCTACTATGCCGGCACCGACTGGCGGCTGCGGTTTCAGCAGGGCAAGTACGCCCTCTCGGGTTTCATCGCGGGGACGCACGTCGCCGGCGATACCGCGGCGATCCGCCGCCTGCAGATGAGCAGTGTGCGCTTCTTTCAGCGCCCGGATCTCACGCATGTGCGCTTCGATCCGCTGCGCACCTCCATGAGTGGCTACTCCATGCAGCTCCGCGCCGACAAGGACGCCGGGCGCCGCATTCTGTGGGGCGCCGAGGTGAAGGCGGAGTCGCCGGGGTTCGAGCTCAATGATCTGGGGCGCCTGCAGTCCACCGACGACATCGAATACAACGCCGATCTGCAGGTTCGCGAGACGGTGCCCGGGAAGTATCTCCAGAGCTGGCAGCTCGGCTTCGAGACGCGCGGCTCCCGCAACTATGGCGGCGTGCATCAGGGCAACTCGTGGGCGCAGAATACGCGCGTGACGCTCAAGAACTTCTGGAACGTCAACCTGCGGTCGTCGATCGATCTGCCCACGCTCGATGACGCGCTGACGCGCGGCGGCCCGTTGATGGGCAAGCCGCGGGAGTTCAAGCAGGACTTCCGGATCAACAACGCCTTTGGCGCGCCGACCTTCTGGCGGCTGAACGCCGGGTACGGCATCGACGAGTTCGATACCTGGCGCATCAACGCCGGCGCCAACATCACGGTGCGCCCCACGTCACGCGTGTCGCTCTCCGCCGAGCCGACCTACCAGCACGGGACGGACCCGCGGCAGTACGTCACGCGCATCGCGGGGGGGACGCGCACGTACGGCAACCGCTACGTTTTCGGCGCGATCCACCGCCAGACGCTCTCCGCCAAGCTGCGCCTGAACTACACCTTCTCGCCCAACCTCACGCTGGAAGGATACGCGGAGCCGTTCGCCGCGACCGGGCACTACAACAACATGGGCGAGCTGGTGGCCCCGCGCAGTCGGCAGCTGCGCCTCTATGGCACCGATGGCACGGTCGTGTCGGTTGACAGCGTCGGCGTGCGCACGATCACCGACGGCAGCCAGACGTTCACGATCAGCAACCGCGACTTCCACGTCCTCTCCTTCCGCTCGAACGTGGTGATGCGCTGGGAGTGGTCGCCGGGCAGCACCCTGTTCGTGGTGTGGCAGCAGAACCGGCGCACGAGCGAGGCGTACCGGCAGGCACTGTCGCCACGCGAGCTGTTCCTGACGACGCGCGCGGCCGGTGACAATCTCGTCTCGGTGAAACTCAGCTACTGGTTGCCGGTGATGGTGGGCGGGCAGCGGTAGCCGGGCGCCGTGGCACGCCACACCGGCATCACTTGCCGCGCAGTTTGGCCACCGTCCCGTCCACACCGTTGGGGAGCTGTTCGTTGGCCAGCTGGTCGGTGTCCTGGTACCAGGCCTTGAGCCGCAGCAACTCGGCCTTGAGCTCCGCGGTCAGGCGTGCCATTCCCGGCTGGCCGTAGAGGTTGTGGAGCTCGTACGGATCGTTGACGAGATCGAACAGCTCCCACTTATCCTTCTGCCAGAAGTAGATCAGCTTGTGCGTGGTCGTACGGACGCCGTAGTGCCGGCGCGTGTTGTGATCGCCCGGATCGTGGTAGTAGCGGTAGTACATCGACGTGCGCCAGTCGGCGGGTGTTCGGCCTCGCAGCACAGGCAGCAAGCTCCTCCCCTGCATATCGCTGGGGACCGCCAGGCCCGCCGCGTCCAGAAAGGTTTCGGCGAAGTCCAGATTGAGCCCCATGGCCTTGCTGGTGGTCCCCGGCTTGATCTGGGCCGGCCATCGGGCAAGAAAGGGCATGCGAATGGACTCCTCGTACATGAAGCGCTTGTCGAAGAGCCCGTGATCGCCCAGGAAGAATCCCTGATCACTCGAGTAGATCACGAGCGTGTTGCGAGCGAGGCCGGTGGAGTCGAGATAGGCGAGCAGGCGCCCCACGTTGTCGTCGACGGACTGCACGGTCGCCAGATAGTCCTGCATGTAGCGCTGGTACTTCCAGCGGACGAGTGCTTCCCCGCGCAGCACCGTAGTCGTCCCGTCGATGGTCGTCACGACCGAGTCCGGCGCGGTCCCCTGCCACTGGGTGAGTGCCGGTCCCGTGAGACCGGCGGGCGGCAGGAGCTTGAGATCCCGATTGGTGAGATCGCGATCGATGCGCTGGCGATTCTCGTGCAGCGCATCGGTGCGCGTTTCGTAGCGATCCCAGAATGTCACCGGTTCGGCGAAGCGCATGCCGGCGAACTCGTGCTGGTGCACGGAGTCTGGTTCCCAGGGCCGGTGTGGCGCCTTGTGGTGCACCATCAGGAAGAACGGCTTGTTCTTGGGTCGGGTGCGCAGCATGTCGAGCGCCCGATCGGTGATGACATCGGTGGCATAGCGGCCGCGATAGGTGGTGTCGCCCGTGGCCGTGTACATCACCGGGTTCCAGTACGCGCCCTGACCCGGCAGGATCTCCCACCGGTCAAAGCCCTGCGGGTCGCTGCCCAGATGCCACTTGCCTACCATGCCGGTGTAGTAGCCGCTGGCCTGCAATAGCGTGGCGACCGTCGGCTGTTCGCTGTTGAAGCGATTGAAGACGGTCACGCCGTTGAGATGCGAGTACTTCCCCGTGAGAATGACCGCGCGACTCGGCGTACAGATCGAGTTCGTCGCGAACACCGCATCGAGGCGCGCCCCTTCACGCGCGAGACGATCGAGATGCGGCGTGCGATTGACCTTCGACCCGTACGCGCTGATGGCGTGCGCGGCGTGGTCATCGGTCATGATGTAGAGAATGTTCGGGCGCTGCGCGCCGAGGGGCGCCGTCAGGAGCAGGGCGCCGAGTAGCGCCGGCAGGGCGGGGCGAGGAGAGCGCATGCGGAGAAAGTGCGGCGCGTGAGCATCGCCCGCCAGCAACGCCACGCGCTGTGACGGTGTGAGACGCCTGGATATTCCTTGGCGGAGTGGGCGTGCCGGGAGCTTGTCGCCGGCCGCGTCGACTCGCATTCTCTGCGGACCATGTGGCTGAGACGCGCGCGATTCCTCTGGTGTGGCCTGCTGCCACTCTCGACGCTGCCGGCGCAGATGCTCGACGCGCCGCGCGCGACGGCGCTCCCGCGCGCCGTGCTCGACTCGATGCTTCGTGCCGAACTGTTGATGCAGCGTGACCGCTGGCAGGCGGAAGAGATCCGCGTGCACGGCCCCACCCGCCATCCACAGCAAACCGAACCCGAGATGCAGCGGCTGGCCCTGATGCATTGCCATACCGACCGCTTCTACGCGCCCTCGGCGTCGCTGCTGGCCGTTCCGCGTGGCGTGCAGTCGATGCAGCGGCCGGCCCCGCCGTATCCGCTGCCGACATTCATTGCGAGCACGGCATACAAGACCGCCATGTGCCCAAGCTGGGCCGTGGCGACGCTCGATGACTCGCCGCTGAGCGGCCCGCGGCATCTGCAGATGACCAGCGCCCCGGCGCAGGCGTGGCCGTTCTCGGATGACCTCGTCATGGCGCTGGATCGCGCGGCTCAGGCCGATCCGAACGACGCGTGGGCGACAAGCCAGCTCACGCGCGTGCTCACCGAGAATGGCGATACGACGCGCGCGCTCGCCGCCACGGAGCGGTGCGCGCCGAGCCGGGTTCCATGGTGCGCCGTGCTGCACGCGTACGCGACGTACTCGGCCGGCCAGTGGCCCGCCGCACAACGCGCCTACCGATCGGCCATGACGCTGCTCGATCAGGAGTCGCGCTGCCGGTATCGCGATGCGACGCTCCTGCTGCCGCCGGCCGACGCCGAGGTCTACAACGGACTCCCCTGTGCCATCCGCGATACGGTCGATGCCACGCTCTGGTGGCTCTCCACACCACTCTTCAGCGACGGCGCCAACCTGCGCGCACTGGAGCACTTTGCGCGCGTGGTGCGGCTGGAGCTGGTGTCGGCCCTGCCGTTCGATGCCCATCACGACCTGCGGCGCGAGACGGGAGGCGATGCGATTGCCGAGATGCGCGTCCGGTACGGCTGGCCGCAGCATCAGTTCTACACCGGTGCCGAGGAAGACCGATCGCACTGGCGCTATCAGGAGGCGAACAACGCGCCGCCCTTTCCGGTGGCTGAGTACAGCCGACTGAATATCCCGTCGGTGGTGTCGTGGCGCGCCGTGCTCAAGCCGAACACGGTGAGCGATGCCGACTATCCGTGGGCGCCGACACGACTCGCGGCGCGCACGAATACGCCGATGGCCGCCGAACGGGCGTGGTGGCCGCGGGAGTTCTTCCTGCATCCGCGCGGGCTGATGGCCCGGCTGCCGGAGCCGCAGCACGTCGTGCTGCGTCGCGACTCGGCAGCGGTGCTGCTTGTGGGCGCCACGCTGCCGGCGGGTACCGAGGGCGAGGCGATGCTGCTGCTCGCTCCCACGACGGAGGCGGACGCGGTCCTGCGCCTCGATCGGAGCCTGATCCGTCGCGGCACCCGCGTGGTGCTCCGCGGCACCACGCCACGTGCGGGGCTCGCGAGCGTGGAGGTGCTGCCGGCCGGTGGTGGCAGTCTGCGCAGCCGCTTTCTCGTGGCGGCCGAGGCCATGCGCCCGCTCGCGCCGAACAGCTGTGCGATGTCGCCGCCCGTGCTGCTCGACGCGGCCGCCATCCAGCGGCGCGGGGCCGCTGATGTTGACGACGGGCTCCTGGGCAGCACGCGTCTCGTGCGCCCCGGGCGCCTGGGCGTCGCCTGGGAGAGCTACGGCATTCGCGAACGCGATACGGTCACGATCAGCCTGCGGATTGCCGGCGCCGCCACGCAGACACGGATGGAGCAGATGGGGCGCTTGCTGCACGTCGGCACCGATCCGCGCGTGGGGCTTACGATGCGGTGGACCGAGCCCAATCCCTCGTATCTCGTGACGCCGATCGAGGCGCGCATCCCCACCCTGCTGCGCGAACTCACGGTGGATCTCTCGGCGCTGCGCAGTGGTGCCTACCGCCTCGAGATCAGCATGGAGCGCGCCGGGTGTGCGGCGGTCACCTCACAGCGCGCGTTCACCGTGGTCCGTTGAGCGGCACGGTGAACGGGGTCGCTGCGGGCGCTACTTGATCCGCTCCCAGGCCAGCGACGCGATCTCGCCGAGCGCCTGACCGGCCACATCGGTGGGGTCACCCTGCTTCACGGCCAGGTTGTTCACGTAGAGCGCGATGGCGAGATGTCGGCCGCTCCTGGTCGTCACGTAGCCGGCGAGCCCCTTGCCGGTGACGAGCGCCCGGCGATTGAGCGCGTCGTACTTGGAGTAGGTGCCGGTCTTGGCGTGCACGAAGCCGGCGCCCGGTGACTTGACCTGAATGAGTGCCAGTGTGCCGTCGCGCCCGAGAATGGGGAGCGCGTCATGGAAGGCGCCCGCCCACGGCTTCTTCGCGATCATGGCGAGATACTGCACCATGAACATCGGCGAGAAGAGGGCATCGCCGCCGGCGCCATCACCCTGCTGCGCGCCATCGGTGTCGAGCCCTTCCTTCTGCAGCCAGTCGCGCGCGATGTCGAACCCCGTGCGACCGGCGGGCGCCTGCGTCAGCGCCGGCAGGAGGAGCGGGAAGTTGCTCGCGTGCAGATTCTGACTGGTCTTGAGCAGCACCACCGCTTCGGCGGTGAGAGGCAGCGACACATGCTCGGCGACCATCAGGGAGTCCGTGTAGACCGACGCGAAGGTGCGCGCATCGCTGGTGCGTGCCCCCAGGCGCGGCACGGCGCTGATGCCGGCCGCCTGCAGCGCTTCGGTCAGCACGATCTCGCCAAAGCGGCGCGGCGAGGCGACCGCCCAGCGCGCGTTCACCGGTGCGCCGCGGGGGATGGTGCCGGTGGCGATCATCACGCGGCGATCGGGGCTCGTGCTGTCTTCCACCGTCCGCACGGCGACCGGCGCGCCGGAATCGGCGGTAGTGAGCGTGGCGTGCACGGTGAGGTAGCTCGTCTTGGGGCTGACCTCCACCTGCACCGGATCACCGGCGCGCGTGCCGGGGCGCAGCACGATATCGATGACGTTGTCGTTCACGACCATGGGCGAGAGCACGATGCGCGTGCCCAGCTCCCGGTCGCCTTCGGGGAAGAGCGAGGCATCCACGATCACTTCGCCGCTGATCTTGCGGATGCCGGCCTTGGCGACCTGCTGGACCAGCGCCTTGATCGTGGTGAGCGGATCACTGTCGAGCGGCATGCCGCCATAGGAGTGATCGCGATCCACGAACGCGTAGCGATTCCCGTCGCGGACGCGCCCGGAGAGGTTGGGGTCGCCGCTGGCGCGCAGCACGAGATCGCCCAGCAGGACGCCGTCCTTGATGGGCCCCGTGCGATAGATCCGCGTGCGGAAGCGATGATCGGGGCCGAGCGCTTCGAGCGCGGTCCCCATCGTGAGCAGCTTGGTGGTCGACCCGGGCGTGAAGAGCCGATCGGTGTTCACACCGGCCAGCAGTTTTTTCGCGTCGAGGTCGTAGAACGCCACGCCCCAGAGCGCATGACGGAACTCGGGGCGGTCCATGACGGCACGGATGGCGGCGTCAGGGGCGGGGGCCTGCTGGGCAGCGAGCAGGAGGGGCGCGGCCGTGAGGAGGCCGGCCAGAGAGCAAAGGAGGGGGCGCATGATAAGAGTGTGCAGCCTCCTCGCCGCGCCCGCCACTCACGCGGTAGCTTGGGGCATGTCTCGGACCCGTGCTCTGGCCAGCCTGATGCTGGCACTCACCTGCTTCGCGCGCGGCACGGCCGCGCAGGCCGCCCCCTACGACCGTGTGATCCTGCACGGGACCGTGATGGACCCCGCGAGCGGCCTTTCGGCCCTGCGGAACGTGGGGATCCGCCGCGGCCGCATTGCGGCGGTGACCGCGGCCCCCATTCGCGGCCGGGACACGATCGACGCCACCGGCCTCGTCATCGCGCCCGGCTTCATCGACGTACACGCGCACGGGCAGACCGCCGAGACGTATCGCTTTCAGGCGCTCGATGGCGTGACCTCGTCGTTCGAACTCGAGGTGGGCACGGCCGATGTGGCGCAGTGGTACGCGGCGCGCGCGCCCGGGCAGCGCATCAACTACGGCGTGTCGATCGGGCACATGAAAGCGCGCATGGTGGAACTCGGCGACTCCGGGCTCGTGATGCCCACGGGACCGGGGGCCTACCGCGTGGCGAATGACGCCGAAGTGGCGCGCATCATGGCGCGGGTGCAGCGCGGCCTCGACGAGGGCGGGGTGGATATCGGGGCGGGCTTCACCTACACGCCGGCGGCGACGCCCGCTGAGTTGCAGGCGCTGTTCGCCGTGGCGGCCAGAAATCACGTGCCGGTGCATGTGCACACGCGCAACGGTGTGAAAGGGCTCAGTGAAGCGCTCGCCTTGGCGCGCGGCGCCCACGCGTCGCTGCATGTGGTGCACATCAACAGCGCGGGCTACGCCGAAACACCGGCGATGCTCACGATGATCGCCGACGCGCGCAAAGCGGGGATGGATGTCACCACCGAAGCGTATCCGTATACGGCGGGGATGACGGAGATTCAGTCCGCTACCATCCAGGACAGCAATCGCGATGCTCCGGACTCGGTATTGCAGGCGATGGAGTGGCCGCGCACCGGTGAGCGGCTCAACCGCGCCCTCTTTGCCAAGTACACCGCGATCGGTGGCCCGGTGGTGATTCATCGCAACACCGAGCCGATGGTGATTGCGGCCATCACGAGCCCGCTCACGATGATCGGCAGCGATGCATACTGGCAGGACGGCACGGGGCATCCACGGACGACGGGGACCTACTCCCGCATTCTCGGGCGCTATGTGCGTGAGCAGCAGGTGATGCCGCTCATGGAGGCGCTGCGCAAGATGACGGTCATGCCGGCGCAGCGGCTCGAAGCGCGGGTGCCGGCCATGCGGCGCAAGGGGCGCATCGCGGTGGGGGCCGACGCCGATCTTACGCTCTTCGATCCGGCGACGGTGCGGGATCAGAGCACCTATCGGGAGCCGTCGCTGCCGCCGGTGGGGATGCGGCACGTGCTCGTGAACGGAGTGCCGGTGGTGCGCGATGGACGCGCGCTCGACGGGGTGACCCCGGGACGGGCGCTACGGGGGCCGGTTCGACCGCCGGTGCCGGGCAGAGCCGCGCGATGATTCAACTGCTGGCGCTGCTCGTGGTGGGGGCCATGGTGTGGGTGGTGCGGCTGCAGCTGCGGTATCTGCGCTCATGGTCGGGGATTTGGCGGGTCCTCTCGCTCGTTCCGCCGCTCCTGATCGTGGCCCAGATCGCGGTTATTGCGTGGGACACGACCCGCGACCCAACCTCGCACAACCTCTGGCCGTTCGAGATTGTGATCAGCGTGATCGCGGCACTGGCGGCCTACGGTCTGCTCGCCCTCGCGGTCGCCGGAGGGGCGCTGCTGCGGCGTCAGCGCGAATCCCGCATTCCAAGTCCTGAGGACCACGAATCGACGGGGTGATCGTGGTGAACGTGTACTCCACGTAATATTCGGACATGCTCCCGCCGCTGCCGACCCTCGCCGCGCTCGTGAACGCCATCCCGTCGCCTCGCGATGTCCTGCAGGCGCAGGCGGCGGGGTACGAACTGGTCTTCGCGCTGCAGGGGCCGTTCCTGCTGGCGATCATCTGCTCGGCGGTGTTTCTGGGCCGCCCCGGCATGCGCGGGGTGGCGCTGGTGTACAGCTGCCTGTCGCTCGCGACCGTGAGCAGTGCGTTGTCGGTCATGAACCTGCTCACCAACGGGTCGGCCGTTCTGCACGATGTCGAGCTGGCCGTGGCGATGTCCTCGGTCGCGGCGACGTGGATGTTCGCCCGGCGGGCCGTGCGGGCGCTCGCTGGGGAGCCGTTCTCCACGAGCGGCATTGCGCTTCCGATTGTCTTGCTGTCGGCGTTGTCGACCGCCGTCGTGCTGCTGTTCCCGAAGCTGCCGTTCACCGGGGCGGCCGAGGTGCTGTTCAAGACCGCCGCGCCGCGCCCGCTGCTGCTCCTGATCTTCCTGGCCTGCGCGTGGGACGCGTGGCAGATGAGTCGGCGCAGCGCCGTGGGACGGCGTGCGCTGCAACTGGTTGCCATCGCCTTTGCGGCGATGGTGTTCCGGCAGTTCGTGGGAATCACCGCGTCGCTGGCGTCCTTCACCGGCTTCGTCATCGCGACGCAGACGGTGACGGTCATTCAGGTTGCCACGAACGCCCTCAATGGTGTGGCGCTGTTGGCGGCGCTCATGCTCGAGGAGCGTGACGCGGTGCAGGCACAGGCTGAGCGCATGCGCGTGGCCGAAATGCGCCTGGCGCGTACCCAGCGCATGGAGAGCCTGGGGCAGATGGCCGGTGGGATTGCGCACGACTTTGCCAATCTGCTCACCGCCATCTCCGGTGGTGTGCAGGCCGCGCGCGTGAGTGCGGCCAAGCCGGAGGCCGATGAGCACCTGCAGTGGGCGTCGGATGCGGTCGATCGCGCGGCGGGTCTCACGAAGCAGCTCGCGCTCTTTGCGCGACTCCGCCCGCCGGAGATCACCGTGTTCTCGGTGGGCGATCAGGTGCGCACGATGGAACCGATGCTGCGTCGCCTGATTGGTCCGTCGATGACGCTGGCGGTGGAAGTGCACGATGCGCGCACGGCGGTCCGCATGGACGTGAGCCAGTTCGAGCAGATCGTGCTCAATCTGGTGGTGAATGCGCGCGATGCGATGCAGGTAGGCGGGCGCATCGATGTCGCGGTGCGCACGATGGCGGCCGACGCCTTTGCACCGGCCGTGCTCATTGACCAGCCGGAGCAGCCGCAGATGGGGCGCCTGGTCGCACTGGAGGTGCGGGATACCGGCAGCGGCATCGCCGCTGGCGACCTCGAGCGGATCTTCGAGCCGTATTTCAGCACCAAGGGCGATCGCGGCACGGGGCTGGGGCTCGCGACGGTCAAGTCGGTGGTGCGGGCAGCCGGCGGGGCGATCGGCGTCGAATCCACGCTCCGCGTCGGCACGATGTTCACGGTGGTGATTCCGCAGGTCTGAGTCCGGGGCGCCGTCACCGAGTTGTTGCTTGTCAACCACCGCCGGATGGCGGTAGCGTCTGGGATCCCTTTGCCCCGGACGATTTCGTGATTGCCCTGTTGACGGTGCTCCTCCAAACCGCCGCGACCCAGCCCCCCAAGCGCGACATCGCCGATCCCGGCGCGATGGCGGTTGGGCAACGGGTGACGCCCGCGGGTGTGCAAAGCGTGTTTGTGGGCCGCGTGCACAGCGTGCGCTTCGGCGCCGCCCCCGGCGAACTGTGGGCCGCCGTGCCGGGCAACGCGTGGCGCCTGGCCTGGCGAGACAACCGGGTGCTCACCGAGGTGCAGTTCAACGGACGCCCGGGCGTGCACGGCCTCGTCATCGACCCGGTCACCAAACAGGTGGCGCTCTCCAGTGTGGGGCGCTTGCCGGCGGATGTGGCGGCGAGCCGCGTGCCGGGCGGACCGCCGCTCTCGCGCGCCAAGTCGGTGGTGCAGTTCGTGGGCTACACGAACGACAGCAGCGCCAGGATCGTGAAGGAGTCGGGACCGCTGGGCGACTTCCTGGCTGGCGGACCGGCGATTGCCGCACGCGCGAGCGCCGACGGCCATCGCTACGCCGTGCTGCCCATGCCCGCCGACGACAAGCTGCTTGTGCTCGACGCCGACTCCAAGCAGCGCGTGCGTACGGTGCCGCTCGGCGTGTTGCCGGTGGCATCGGTGATTTCCCCCGACGGCGAGACCGCCTGGGTCACCGTGTTCGGCGGCCCGCGTCCGGAGCCCGGCGCGCGCAGCGCCACGCAGTGTTGCGATCCGGCCGCCGAGCCGGTGCGCGTCAACGCACGCGGGATCGCCCTCCCCGGCACCGTGGAGCGTATCGAGGTCGCGACCGGCAAGGTGACGCATCGCATCACCGTCGGCGCGCATCCAACGGGCATCGTGTGGGACCAGGCACGGCAGCGGCTCTACGTGGCCAACGGCAACAGTGACTCGGTGTCGGTGATCGACACGCGCGCGAACGTACTGGCGGGTCACATCGCGGTGGCGCCCTTTCGCGAGCGACGCATCGGGCTCGCGCCCACCGCGCTCGCGCTGACACCCGATGGTCATACACTCGTGGTGACGCTGGGTGGTGTGAACGCGGCGGCGCTCTACGATGTGCGCGCGGCCCTGCCGAGCGGGGCGGTGCTGCGCGGACTCATCCCTACGGGCTGGTATCCGAGCAGCGTGGATGTGAGTGCCGATGGCAGGACGCTGGCCGTTGGGACGCTCTTTGGTGTGGGCGCCGGCACCGGGCGCACGTTGGGCAAGACGGCGCGGTATGTGTTCGCCGAGCGCGGCTCGGTGAACGTGATCGACATGCCCGACGATGCGACGCTTTCGGCGTACACCACGAGCGTGGCCCAGAACAACGGGTTGCATCTGGCGACGGGGCCGGCGGCACCGAGTCTCGTGCCGCGTGCCAATGTGGTCGCGCGCCCGGTGCCCGAGCGGCCGGGTGAACCGAGCCCCATTCAGCACGTCGTGTACATCATCCGCGAGAACCGCACCTACGATCAGGTGCTGGGAGACATCGGCAAGGGCGCCAGTGATTCGTCACTCACCATGTTCGGGCGTGCGGTCACGCCGAATGCGCATGCACTGAGTGAGCAGTTCGTGCTGCTCGATCACTTCTTCGCCTCCGGCGGCAACTCCGCCGATGGTCACAACTGGCTCACGCAAGCGAACGAAACCGCGTATCCCATGTGGCCACTCTACACGGGGCGCAGCTATCCGAGCGAGGGGAACGATCCGCTCACGTACTCGGCGGGCGGCTTCCTCTGGGAAAGTGCGGCGGCCAAGGGAAAGCGGGTGGTGAGCTTTGGTGAATACGCGCCCGCGCCGCCAGACAAGGGCCCGGGCGTGCGGACGGGGCTCATGGCCAAGTATCGCGACCCGGCGGTCTACAGCGCCCCCTGGGTGCGCACCACGCTCAAGGGGATGTACAACACGCGCAGCGAGATCCCGAGTCTCGACAAGATTCTCGTGCGCGAGTATCCAGGCTGGACGCAGGATGTGCCCGATGTGATGAAGGCTGATGTCGTGCTCGAGCATCTCAAGGAGTGGGAGGCGGCGAAGGCCATGCCGCATCTCACGCTGATCATCTTGCCCAACGACCACACCGAAGGCACGAGCGCCGGCTGGTGCACGCCGGCCGCGTGCGTCGCCGATAATGATCTCGGGTTGGGCAAGATCGTGGAGGGGCTCAGCCACTCGTCGTTCTGGAAGTCGATGGCCATTCTGGTGGTCGAAGACGATGCCCAGAATGGCGTCGATCATATCGATGGGCACCGCACGGTGGCGCTCGTCGCGAGTCCGTACGCCAAGCGCCGCGCGATCGACTCGACCTTCTACAGCCAGCCGAGCATGGTGAAGACCATCGAGCTCATGCTGGGGCTGCCGGCGATGAGCATGTTCGATCTGGTCGCGACGGACATGCGGAACAGTTTCCTCGGGCCCAACGAGTCGCCCGACTTCACGCCGTACACGGCGATCACGCCGCAGCAGTCGCTCTTCGAGACGAACGTGCGGACGGGTGAGATCACCGGGCCCGACGCCGCGGCGCGCAAGGCGGCGGCGGTGGCGAGTGCGCGCATGAACTTCCGGGAGCCCGATGCGGCGCCGACCGAGAAGCTCAATCGCATTCTGTGGGGCGAGGTGAAGGGGTGGCGCACGCCCTATCCCACGGTGAAGCAGTCGCTCTTCTTCCCGCTCGCGGTGGATGTGGACGACGACGACCGCGAGGAAGAGGAAGAGGAGGGGTCACCCCTCCGGCGCGTCTGTACGGCGCTGCGCCTCTGCCGCGCGGGGGCGCGCTAGCCGGGTCGCCCATGCCGCCGGTGGCCCATGCCACCGGCGGCCCCGGGCAGCATACATTGCGGGGTGACTGCTTCTGACCTGACGCCGCATACCGACGGCGCCCCCGACCCGTTGCCTGCGCCCGCCGGGCCGGAATTTGCCGCGCAACTCCGCGAGGTGACGGCGTTCCTCACGCGCATCGCCGAACAGCGGGCGCTGCTGGTGGGCGTGCCCGCCGAGGATCGCCATGCGTTCCTGGAGGTCGTCGCCGAGGTGTTTCACCCGGATCCCAAGGCCCGTCGGTCGATGGTGAAAGCCGCCACGCGCGAGCGCAAAGCGGCGGCCGCGGCGAAAGACGATCAGGTGCTCAATCAGACCGGCATTCGTGAACTGCGGCGCAAGCCGGTGTTCACGACGCCGAATGTGTATCCGCCGGAGCCGCCGCCGACCGCCGCGTTGCCGGGGCAGGCGACGGTCATCGATGTGGCGCCCGCGGACGAAGTGCGCGTGTCGCGGGGCGATGCGGTCGTGCCGCAGCACTGCTACATCTGCAAGCAGAAGTTCACCACGGTGCATCACTTCTACGATCAGATGTGCATCCCGTGCGGTGACTTCAACTACGCCAAGCGCACCGAACTGGCCGATCTGCGCGGGCGCACCTTCCTGCTCACCGGTGGCCGGGTCAAGATCGGCTATCAGGCGGGGCTCAAGCTCCTGCGCGCCGGCGCGCGCCTGCTGGTGACGTCACGCTTCCCGCGCGATTCGGCACAGCGCTATGCGGCCGAGCCCGACTTCGCGGTGTGGCGCGATCGGCTCGAGATCTTTGGCCTCGACTTGCGCCACACGCCCAGCGTGGAAGCGTTCTGTCAGCTGCTGCTGCAACAGGAATCGCGACTCGACGGGATCATCAACAACGCCTGCCAGACCGTACGGCGTCCACCGGCGTTCTATGCGCACTTGATGGAGGGGGAGCGGGCGCCGATCGCGAGCCTGCCGGATGTCGTGCGCGCGCTGGCCCCGACGGCCGTGGTCCCCGCCGCCGTGGAGCCGCGGGCGATCGGCATGTCGCAGGCGGCGGCCTTGTCGCAGGTCCCGCTGCTGCCGGAAGACGAGCTCACGTCGCCGGCACTCTTTCCCGTGGGGCAGCTCGACCAGGATCTCCAGCAGGTGGATCTGCGCGATCGCAATTCGTGGCGACTGCTGCTGGCGGAGGTCTCGAGCGTGGAATTGCTCGAAGTGCAGCTCGTGAATGCCATCGCGCCGTTCATCATCAATGCGCGCCTCAAGCCGCTGATGTTGCGCACGCCCAATCGCGACAAGCACATCGTGAACGTGTCGGCGATGGAAGGGCAGTTCTATCGCAACAACAAGACGACGCGCCACCCGCACACGAACATGGCGAAGGCGGCGCTCAACATGATGACGCGCACGTCGGCCGCCGATTACCAGCAGGACGGCATCCACATGAACAGCGTGGATACCGGCTGGGTGACCGATGAAGACGTGGCGGAGCTGGCGGCGCGCAAGGTGGCGAACCATCGCTTTCATCCGCCACTCGACATCGTGGATGGCGCAGCGCGCATCGTCGATCCGATCATCGACGGCATGAACACCGGCGTGCATCGGTGGGGGCAGTTTTTGAAGGATTACGTGCCGACGGATTGGTAGGGGAGTTGGCGGGGGTGGCCCTTGAGAACTGAGAACCGAGCGGTGAGCATCGAGCGGTGAGCCGGGAGACGTGCCGCGTCCCGTCTCGAGTCTCCAATCTGTTCAGACCGGGATGATGGGTGACACCGAGACCGGGATGATGGGTGACACTGGGCCATGTTTTGAGCTCCACGC
>JAIEMN010000071.1 GCA_019752115.1 Gemmatimonadaceae bacterium | reverse complement strand
CGCGTGGAGCTCAAAACATGGCCCAGTGTCACCCATCATCCCGGTCTCGGTGTCACCCATCATCCCGGTCTGAACAGTAGTGAGATGCCGTCTCACCACTCTCCTCTCGCCGCTCGAGGCTCGGTTCTCGGCTCTCGAGGAAACCCTAACGCCAATCCTTACCGCCCCGCGACTCCCCGCCCGATCTCCACCGCCTTGAAGCCCGGCTCCCCCCACCCAATGACGAACACGCTGAAGCCCTGCTGCATGCGCTTCTCGATGTCCGTGGCGTTGGCGGGGTAGCCGCAGGCGACCTTGAACTCCTTGCAGGCGGCCAGCACCGACTGAATGGCGGCTTCCCATCCGGCTTCGTCGAACTTGCGCTGGCCGCTGGCATCGGTGGTCGTGAAGACACCGCGCAGCGTACCGGCACCGGGGAAGAGCACGCCGATCCCCTTCACGGCGGCGATTTCACGAATGTGCGCGAGCCCTTCCTTGCTCTCCACGATCGTGAAGTTGACCAACTCGCCCTTGGGATTGAGCGGCCACACGTCGGCCTTCTCCTTGTACTCCTTCTCGCTCATCCCCCAGCGGGCCGGAGCGCCGCCTACGTCGTCGGCGCGCGTGCCGCCCTTGCTCTTGAAGCGCATCATGGCGAGCCCTTGCTCCACTTCCTTGGCGCTTTCGACGCCCACGAAGACCACGCCGGTCACGCCTTCATTGAGCTGCTTGCCGATGCGGGCCTGGGCGGCCGCGACGTCGGGGGCGATCTCCATGGTCTTCACGAAGAGGCCGTGGGAGGCGCTCTTCCCCTTCTGGATGGCGCCGGCGGCGTCCATTCCCTTCATGAACTCCGTGAAGGGCGGGAACGACTGCTCGAAGTTGTACTCCATCGTGCCGTCGAAGATGTAGTCGGCCTTCTTGTAGGCGACGGCATCGGCGGCGAGCTGGGCGGGCGACTTGAGCGTGGCGGGGTCCGGCGCCGGCTGGCCGGGGCGGGTGCGCGGGTTGGAAGGCGCGTACAGGCCAAAGACGGGCTTCTTGCCGGCGAGCAGGTCCACGACCGGGTTGAAGTGCGACTGGGCGTGGGCCGTAGGTGCCAGCGCGAGGCTGAGCGCCAGGGCGCCGGCGGCATGGGCCAGGCGGGAAAACGAACCGCGGGTCACGAAACCTCCGAAGGCGGGAAAGGGGAGGGGAGGGAAGGAGCGGCCACTATGCGGCTCCAACGGCCAAGCGGGCAAGAGCGCTGCGCGGGGGCGCGTTCGCGCGCTCGGAATTCTCATGACGATATCCCGTTCCGTTCAGCGGAATTCGTTGGGAGAGCGTAGAATACCGAATCACCCATCCGCATGACGGGGTGCGATCCCTCCTGCACCTCCGCCTCTCCCTCCTCGCGTTTCAACCCGGAGATTCGGGATGAAGTCGCTGGTTGCCGCCGGTTCCGGCTGCCTGGCCCTGCTCGCCATCGCGTCGCACCAGCGACCCGATGCCACGGCCGCATCGCGTCCTCTTGCGCAGCCCGTCACGGCGGCGCCGGTGCGCTACGATCTCTCGTTCGCTGATCCGCCAGCCGCAGAAGCGAAGCGGGCCGCCACCCGCCCGGCCGGGCATCCGCTTCTCGCCCCGGCAGCGCGGACGGCCATTGCAGCGCCGGCCCTCACCGACGTGGTGAAGAAGACCTGCGCCGGCTGCCACAGCGATACGCGCAAACAGGGCAACCTCTCGCTCCAGAACTTCGATCTCCTCACCATCGGGCAGTCGTCGCCCGAAGTGGCGGAGAAGATGATCAACAAGCTCCGCTCCGGCATGATGCCACCGCCGGGGCGCGCCCGGCCCGGCGGCGATACGCTGCAGGTGCTGTACGAGACGCTCGAGAAGCAGATGGACGCGCGGTATGCGGCCAATCCCAATCCGGGCACCCGCACCTTCCAGCGCCTCAATCGCGCCGAGTACGAGCGGGCGATCAAGGACGTGCTGAACATCGACGTGCGCGCCGATTCCTGGCTGCCGCTCGATACCAAGAGCGCCAACTTCGACAACATCGCGGACGTACAGCTGCCGTCGGCCACGACGCTCGATTCCTACCTCGACGCGGCCAGCGAGATCAGCCGGCTCGCGGTGGGCGACCCGAAGGCCAGCACGAGCACCAGCACCTACAAGATCGCGCGGCTCGCGTCGCAGCTCGATCAGGTGGAGGGCGCGCCGATCGGCACGCGTGGTGGCTCGTCGGTGACACACAATTTTCCGGCCGATGGCGAGTACGTCTTCACGGTCACGCTCCACGCCATTCCGACCGGCCAGCTTTTCGCCTCTACGGCACCGTTCGATGAGAAGATCGAAGTCTCGGTGAACGGCGAGCGCGTCGCCCTGCTCGACATCGATCGCGGCATGTCGCAGGCCGATCCGAACGGCATGGAAATCCGCACCAAGCCGGTGCCGGTGCGGGCGGGGCCGCAGCGCATCTCGGCCACCTTCGTCCGCACTTTCGAAGGGCCAGTGAACGACAATATCACGCCGCTTGGCCACTCGATTGCCGACACGCAGATCGGGTCGCAGTCCGGCATCACGGTCCAGGCGCACATGCAGAGCTTTGCGGTGACCGGCCCGTTCAATCCGACGGGGGTCTCGGAGACGCCAAGCCGCAAGCGCATCTTCAGCTGCCGCCCGCTGGCTCCGGCGGAGGCGCGTCCGTGCGCCGAGAAGATCATCGGGCGTCTGGGCGCGCAAGCGTATCGCCGGCCGCTCGCCGCGAACGACGTGAAGGCGCTCATGACCTTCTACGACGAGGGCGCCAAGGACGGCGGCTTCGAAGTCGGGGTCCGCACCGCCCTCGAAGCGATGCTGTCGAGCCCGCACTTCATCTTCCGCATCGAAGAAGTGCCGACGGCCGGCGCGGCGAAGGGTGTGATGGCCGTCAACGGAATCGACCTTGCCTCCCGCCTGTCGTTCTTCCTGTGGGGAACGCCGCCCGATGAGCAGCTGGTGGCCCTCGGCAAGAGCGGCCGTCTGAACGACACGCTCGTGCTGCAGCAGCAGACCAAGCGCATGCTGGCCGACCCGCGGAGCGAAGCGCTGGCGACGCGCTTTGCCGCGCAGTGGCTGCGGTTGCCCGATATCGCGCTCGTACATCCGGACGCGAACCAGTATCCGGATTTCCGCGAGCAGCTCGCCGTGGACATGCGCCGTGAGACGGAGCTCTTCTTCTACAATCTCGTGAAGGAGAACCGTTCCATGAACGACTTCTTCACGGCGAACTACACGTTCGCGAACGAGGCGCTCGCCAAGCACTACGACATTCCGGGCGTGGTGGGGAGCGAATTCCGCCGCGTGAACTATCCGGCCGGCTCACCGCGCAGCGGCATCTTCGGGCACGGCAGCGTGCTGACGCTGACGTCGGTCGCCAACCGGACGAGCCCGGTGCTTCGCGGCAAGTGGGTCATGGAAGTGCTCATGGGCTCGCCGCCGCCGGCGCCGCCGCCGAATGTCCCCGATCTCGAGAAGACGGGCGCGGCCAAGGAAGGGCGCCTGCTCACGACGCGCGAGCGCATGGAGATCCATCGCGCCAACGCGACGTGCAAGTCGTGCCATCAGTTCATCGATCCGATCGGGCTCGCGCTCGACAACTTCGACGTGATGGGACGCTGGCGCATCCGCGAGAACGGCACGCCGCTCGATACGCGTGGCGACTACTACGACGGTACCAAGATCTCGAGCCCGGCTGAACTGCAGGCCGCCCTGCTCAAGCGCCCGGTGCCGGTCATGCGCAACTTCACACGCAATCTCATGGCGTACGGCCTCGGCCGGCGCATCGAGTGGTACGACGAGCCGGCGGTGCGCAAGATCGAGCGCGTGGCCGCCAAGTCGAACTACAAGATGAACGATTTCATCTACGGTGTGGTGAAGAGTGATGCCTTCCGCATGCGGAAGTTCATCGCTCAGGCCCCCGCCGCTCCGTCCGCCACCGCGCCGGCCAAGGCCGGCAGCGGTTCCCACTGATTCCGCCCGCACACTCCACCGGAGACGATCGATGCACTTCTTGACCGGAAAGGCGATGCCGCGCCGCCAGTTCCTGCAAGGGATGAGCGCCACCATTGCCCTGCCGTATCTCGACGCGATGATCCCCACGGGTCGGCGGGCGTTCTTCGCGGCCAACAAGGCACCGCGCCTCGTCGCCATTGAAATGGTGCACGGCGCCGCCGGCTGCAATGAGTGGGGCGCCAAGATGAACCTCTGGTCGCCCGCCAGCGCCGGCAAGGCGTACGACCTGTCGCCCACCGCGCTCAACTCGCTCGACAAGTACCGCGACTACCTCACGATCGTCAGCAACACCGACGTGCGCGAAGCGGAGCCGACCTCGCCGAACGAGATCGGCGGCGACCACTTCCGCTCGAGCGCGGTGTTCCTCACGCAGTCCCACCCCAAGCAGACCGAAGGCTCCGACGTGCACGTCGGCACGTCGCTCGATCAGCTCTATGCGCGCCGCTTCGGGCAGGACACGCCCATTCCGTCGATGCAGCTGTGCATCGAGAACGTGGATCAGGCGGGTGGCTGCGCGTACGGCTACGCCTGCGTGTACACCGACTCCATCAGCTGGGCGTCGCCCACCGAGCCGCTGCCGGTCATTCGTGATCCGCGCGTGGCGTTCGAGAAGCTCTTCGGCGTGGGCGGCACGAGCGCCGAGCGCGCCGAGCGCCGTCGCACGCGACGCAGCATCCTGGACTTCGTGGGGAGTGAGATGGCGTCGCTCAAGACGCAGCTTGGCCCCGACGACAAGCAGCGCCTCGAGCGCTACATGGAAGACATCCGCGAAGTGGAGCGGCGCATCCAGCGTGTGGAAGCGCGCAACACGAGCGGTGAGCCGCGCGAGCTCCCCGAGGCGCCGGCCGGCGTGCCGGACGCGTTCGCCGAGCATGTGAAGCTGATGTTCGATATCCAGGCGCTGGCGTTCGCCGCCGATATCACGCGCGTCTTCTCGTTCAAGATGGGTCGCGACGGCTCGAGCCGGACGTACCCCGAGTCGGGCACCGACAAGCCGTTCCACCCGGCGTCGCACCATGGCGGCACGGAGAAGGGCGTGCGCGACTTCCACATGATCAACAAGTACCACGTGTCGATGCTCCCGTACTTCCTGGACAAGCTCAAGAGCATTCAGGAAAGCGACGGCAACATGCTCGACAAGACGATGATCATCTACGGCTCGCCGATGGGTGACTCGAACCTGCACAACCATCGCCGCTGCCCGCTCATCGTGCTCGGCAAGGCGGAAGGGCGCCTCACGGGCAACCTGCACATCAAGGCGCCCGATGGCACGCCGATGGCCAACGCGATGCTCGGCATGATGCACACGCTCGGCATCGACGACATGAAGACCTTCGGCGACAGCAACGGCGTGCTCAACCTCAACTCGGCGAACGCCTGATCATGCGCACCCTTCGTGGAGTGGTCGCGGCGGCGGTCGCCACCACGCTCGTCCTCGGCGCCGCCCGGAGCAATCCGGGCGATGCGCCGCTGGTCGATGCCATCGTTCGTGGGGACAGTGCCCGCGTGCGGGCGCTGATCAAGCAGGGCGCGGATGTGAACGAGGCGGCGTCGGATGGCATGTCGCCGCTGCACTTCGCCGCGCAGCGCGGTGACCTGGGCGCGGCGCAGATGCTGATCTACGCCGGGGCCCGCGTGAATGCGGTGACCCGCAACGGCAACTACACGCCGCTGCATCTGGCGGCGCGCGAAGGCCGCTCAGCGGTGGTGAAGGCGCTGCTCGCCAATGGCGCTGACGCCAACGCGGCCACCAGCACGGGCGGCGCCACCGCGCTGCACTTTGCGGCCGGGCATGGCGACGCGGAGTCGATCAATGCGCTGCTGGCCAAGGGCGTGAACGTGGATGTGCGCGAGACGGCCTTCGGGCAGACGCCACTCATGTGGGCGGCAGCGTACAACCGTGTGGCGGCGCTCGATGCGCTCATCAAGAAGGGCGCGGGGCTCGAAGCGGCGTCGCGTATCGAGGACGTGCCGAAGGCGGAGCGCGATCAGCGCACCGAGCTTGCGATGCGCGCGCGTCGCGTGGCAGCGCTCAAGGCCGCCGAGAATCCGATGGCGCCGACCGGGCTCACGCCGAACGTGACGCCGACGCAGCCGAACGGTGCGCCGGTGCCGAGTGCGGCGGCGGCTGCGGCGCCCGCAGGACGTGGGGCCGGTGCCGCGCCTGCGGCGGTGGCCTC
>JAIEMN010000070.1 GCA_019752115.1 Gemmatimonadaceae bacterium | reverse complement strand
TGGCCGCGACGAGCGCGGTGGTGCAGCGCTGGAGCACTTTCATGGAAGACTTGCCTCTGGGAATATGCACGGTCGGTCGACGGCCGGCCCGCCGACAGACCGTGGATTATGGGGCAAGCGATTAGTTCAACGAGCGGTCATTGAACCGCTCGATTTGCTGCCCGCCCGCGTTGGCGGCCCGACGGTTCATTGATGAACTCCTTGGGTTGCAAAAGCGTGAACCACGAAGGACACGAAGAGCACGAAGGCCCACGAAGGAGTTTTCCGCTCTTCCATCGACTCTTCTTCTGCTTTTCCTTCTGCCTTTCCTTCGTGCTCTTCGTGTCCTTCGTGGTTCAAGAGGTTGACGATCGCGCGCGAGACTCCGCGACTACGCACCCACGGGCACGGAGACATCGAAAGGCAGCCCCGCCGCCTCCCAGTCCTGCTTGCCGCCCGCGTACACGCGCACGTTCTCGTAGCCGAGCTGCGTCAGGCGCCGCGCGGCGATGTGCGAGTTCTGGCAGGTGGCGCTGGCGCAGTAGACGACGACCGGTGCGGACCTGGACGGAATGAGTCCGGCAGCCAGGGCGTCCACCTGGTCGTGCGGCATGTGCAGCGCGCCCGGCAGGTGCTTCTGTGCGTAGTACTTCTCGGGCAGCGCTTCGAGCACGACCGGCGGGGTCGGCGACTGCAGGCTGGCGGCGAGCGCTTCGCGGCTGATGGTCTGGTTCATGGCGTTTCCTTTCAGTAGGTTGATATCGCAATCATTGCGATTGCAACGACATGTTCCTTGAAATTGGTTGATATTGCAACTAACATTTCGGTCGCGAAGGAGATCGACCATGGGGAAGGCATTCGAAACGCCGGCGGGCTCGGTGTGGCCGCTGTTCCTGACGGCCCACGCGGTGCTGGTGGAACGCATCGAGGCGCGGCTGGCGAGCGCGGGCCTGCCCCCGCTCGCGTGGTACGACGTGCTGTGGGCGCTGGAGCGGGCCCCCGAGCGGCGGCTGCGCATGAGCGAGCTGGCGGACCACGTCGTGCTCTCGCGCAGCAACCTGACGCGGCTGGTGGACCGCCTCGAGGAAGCGGGCCTGGTCGCGCGGGAGCGCTCGGAGGAAGATCGTCGCGGCGCCTACGCGGTGATCACGCCCGCGGGACGGGAACAGCGCCGGAAGATGTGGCCGACCTACGAGGCCGGCATCCGTGAGGTCTTCGATGCGCACGTCGGCGACGTTGAGGCGCGACACATGTCGGCTGCGCTGCAGCGGATGCTTGGTGCTGCCCGCGGACTACCGCGACCGAATGCTCCCGGGAAACGCTAGGGCCGGTGCGGCTTTGAGAGGCCCTACGTTGCCCAGACGCTGTCGATCAGCCGCCGCGCAATGCTGAGGCGCCCGGGCAGCACGGGCGGCGGACGCTCGCGGGTGAACCAGGCGGCCGCCTCGATCTCGCCTTCCTGGGGCACGATGTCGCCGCGCACCCAGTCGCAGTGGAAGGCGACCATGAGCGAATGCGGAAACGGCCACGGCTGGCTGGAGAAATAACGCAGGTTCGTCACCTCCACGCCCACCTCTTCCTTCACTTCGCGCACCAGGCATTGCTCCAGGCTCTCGCCCGGTTCGACGAAGCCGGCGAGCGCGCTGAACATGCCCGGCGCGAAGTGCGGTGAGCGTGCCAGCAACAGTTCGTCGCCGCGATGGACCAGCGCCATGGCCACCGGTGCCAGACGCGGATAGTGCACTTGTCCGCATTTGGGGCAGGCGCGCGAGCGTTCGGCCAGCTTGCGTTCAGTGGGTGTGCCGCAGCGACCGCAGAACTGGTGCGAGCGGTCCCAATCCATGATCTGGATCGCACGCCCGGCGAGCGCGAAGGTGTCGTCGTCGATCGCGCCGAACAGGCTGCGCAATCCGGCCCAGGTCATGTCGGCGGGCGGTTCCACCGACTCCTCGCATTCGGCGGAGTAGACGTGCGCGTCGCCGACGACGCCGAGGAACTGCGAACGTACCGGCGCCAGCCCGAGCTGGTCGAGATTCTCGATGAACGGTACGTGGGCGCGGCCTTCGGCCTTGCGGACCAGCAGGCTGGCGCCGCGAAAGACGAACCACCAGGCCTCGCCCCGCTGCGCCTGCGGTGGCACCAGCAGCGGGATGAATATCTCGCCGGGCATCAGCGCTTGGGCATGTAGAGATCGGTGATGCTGCCCTCGGCGATCTCGGCGGCGAAGAACACCGTTTCCGACAACGTGGGGTGCGGGTGGATGGTGAGGCCGATGTCCTCGGCGTCCGCGCCCATCTCGAGCGCCAGGACGGTCTCGGCGATCAATTCGCCGGCATTCGGGCCGACCATGGCGGCCCCGAGCAGGCGACGCGTATTCTTCTCGAAGAGCAGCTTGGTCATGCCCTCGTCGCGGCCGGTCGCGAGCGCTCGGCCGCTGGCGGCCCACGGGAAAGTCGCCTTCTCGTACTCGACACCCTGGGCCTTCGCCTGGGTTTCGGTGAGCCCCATCCACGCCACTTCCGGATCGGTGTAGGCCACCGACGGAATCGTGCGTGCATCGAAGGCAACCTTGTGGCCGGCGATGACTTCGGCAGCGAGCTTGCCTTCGTGGGTGGCCTTGTGGGCGAGCATCGGTTCGCCGCACACGTCGCCGATGGCGTAGATGTGGGGTACGTTGGTGCGCTGCTGCTGGTCCGCCGGGATGAAGCCGCGGTCGTTCACCGTCACGCCCGCCCGTTCGGCGCCGATATCGCGGCCGTTCGGCCGGCGGCCCACCGCCATCAGCACGCGATCGTAGATCTGCGGTGCCGGCGCACCTTCGCCTTCGAAGGTCGCTTCCAGTCCGGCCTTGGTGGCGGCGAGCTTCGCGACCTTGGTCTTGAGCAGGATCGCTTCGTACTTCTTCTCGATCACCTTGGCGAGCGGCTTCACGACGTCGCGATCGGCGCCGGGGATCAGTCCGTCGGCGAGTTCCACCACCGTGACCTTCGAGCCGAGCGCGTGGTACACGCAGGCCATCTCGAGACCGATGATGCCGCCGCCGATCACCAGCAGGCGCTTCGGGATTTCCTGCAGTTCGAGCGCGCCGGTGGAGTCCATGAGCCGCACGTCGTCGTAGGGAAAACCCGGAATGCGCGCCACCGACGAGCCGGCCGCGATGATGCAGTGGTCGAAGGACACGGTCTTGCGCCCGCCGTCAGCTGTTGCGACTTCGATCATGTTCGCCGACGTGAACTTGCCCAAGCCCGTCACCACCTCGACCTTGCGCTGCTTGGCGAGGCCGCCCAGGCCCTTGGTGAGCCGCGTGACGATGCTGTTCTTCCAGCCGCGCAGTTGCTCGATGTCGATCGCGGGTTTCGCGAACTTCACGCCGAAGTGCGACATCTCGTCGGCTTCGGATACCACTCGCGCCGCGTGCAGCAAGGCCTTCGAGGGAATGCAGCCGACGTTGAGGCACACGCCTCCGAGGCTCGTGTAGCGCTCGATGAGCACCACCTTCTTCCCGAGGTCCGCTGCCCGGAACGCGGCGGTGTAGCCGCCCGGACCGGAGCCCAGCACGACCACTTCGGCATGCATGTCGCCCTTCACTACGGACGAAGGCGTTGCCGCGGCCGGTTGGGGTGCGGCCGCGGGTGCCGTCGCGGCCGCTGTCGCCGCGGCAGGCTGCGCAGCGGCAGGTGCGGTGGTCACGGCGGGACCGGAGGTCTCCAGCATCAGGATCAAGGTGCCTTGCGACACCTTGTCGCCCACCTTGACCTTCAATTCCTTCACCACGCCGGCCGTGGGGGCCGGCACCTCCATGGTCGCCTTGTCGGACTCGAGCGTGATGAGCGAATCTTCCGCCGCGACGGTATCGCCGGGCTTCACCAGCAGTTCGATGATGGGAACATCCTTGAAGTCGCCGATGTCGGGCACGCGGACTTCGATCACGTTAGGCAAGAGAACACTCCCGGGTTGTGGTTCGTTTTCATCGCATTTTCATCGCATCCACGCGACGATCACAGCGATCACGGCCAGGACCAGCGCGGCGCCGGCAATCCAGGTCAGCGTGCGCATGCGCGCTGAGATCGCGTTGAAGCTGTCGGCGAGCGCCTTCGACTGCGCGTCCACGGTGGCCGCGTGGGATTCGGCGTAACTGCGCAGGCGCTCGACGTTCGATTTAACCACCTCGATCTCGAACTTGAGCTGCTCCGCGCCCGGTACCGGCGTCGAAGTGGTCGGGGGGACCGGATCGTTGTTGGCCGGGGCCTTGCGGATATCGCGCACGAACTCCGGCACGCGCGACGCCGCCTTGGCGATTTCGCCCCATGGTGCATGCTTGAGAACCCCCCACCAGGCCATGGGGTCAGGCGCGGATCTGACCGTCGCCGAGGACGATGTACTTGAGAGAGGTCAGGCCGTCCAGACCCACGGGGCCGCGGGCATGCA